>NZ_JBFFOH010000187.1:0-4285 GCF_041562805.1 Sulfurovum sp.
CGATGCAGATGATTTTTCCTTCATATTCTCGTGTGGCGTGGATGATACCCTGTAGTTTTGGGAAAAAGTATTTCGGATAACTTAGCGGTGTGATCTCAACAATCTTAATCTGTTCATTTTTTTCAAGGGTATCGAGTATAAGCTGTGCATCTTCCATACTCTCAAACTGCACACACCAGTCATCAAAAACTTTATTGAAATTTTTTAGATCTTCATCTAAAAAACCTCCGACAAGTGATTGTAAAGCAAAAATTCCCATTTGTGTTATCCTGTATTTTAAAGGCAGCATACTAGCATAATTCTCTCTTTTTAATATCTCTCTTCTTTGTTGCATGTGATTCTAAGGTATAAGGGGTCAGGTGAACGTAATTGTATTGTTTAAATTATCAAGCTCTTTTACGATGACGTTCACTTGATTCCTATTTCCCAGTTTATCTACTTAATACTTTTTATTTGTATATACCAACAAGTCATCACTACTCAAGTTGTCTAGTAATGAAGAAAGTTCTACCCCAGAGAGAAGTACTACTTCCTTCTCTTTTAAGGCTTCCACTTCTGTGGTAAACCCATTTTTAGAAAAAAGTACATAATCAGAAATTGCTAGTTCTGCTTTTTCACACTTTTCTATGAGAGTATTCATCATATTACTCTTTGCCGGATCCTTAGAGTACTTACATGCAGCAGCTATCATAGCACCAGACTGTCTTACGGCAAGTATGTCTATTTCTTGTTTTTTATCATAATAACTGCCAATTTTTACAATAGGGTCATTTTTAGACTTAACGTTAAATGTTTCTTTAACAAGCTCCAAGAGCAAAAGATTATTTAGTAAAGTGGAGAAATTGTCTCTTACTCTTTGCCACTTTTGTGTAAATACATCATAATTTTTTTCTGAAATACTTTGGTGGTTCGGTGAAATCATGGCAAACCAAAAACGAATAAAAGGTAAATCGAACAATATTCTATCTGATTTACCACTTTGATCGTTTAATGGTTTTTCTACAGACAAGTCAAACTTGATTAAACTTTTGCTAACCAAGTAGTCTATGGCTTCTTCACCTTTATCTTTATCTACTTTGGCTTTTTTTAACACATCTTTTTCATGGTTCACACCCAAAGCAACAATAGTCAATATCTTATGATACAAGCTATTATTATGTGTATCCCGTGTCATATTTTCATGCAGTGCCTCATAATTAAAAAGTACTTTCTCTTCAATGAGTGTTGTCACACTTTTAGAAACATCCAAATCCCACCCCGTACCACCAAATACTGTAAAATATTCTAGTGCCTTGTCAAAGTCTTTTATATTGTTTTGGAAAGCAAAAGAGCGAAAATGTTGTAGAAGTGTTGGGTGTTTTGACATGGGTTAGCCTTGTTTTAGATAAATGAATTATAACTCTGGGATCTATTTAAAAAGTAATAGTGATTACTTGACACCTATATCACACTCTTTTTCAGCGTCAGGCTCTACTGTAGAGTTTTCTAATTCTGCCTTCGCTCTATCGGCCTTACAGATATAAGGTGCCTTATTGGAAGTCTTTGTCTTTGCACGGGTACGTTTGAGACGTTTATCATATATCTTTTGCAGCTTATCTTTTCTATTCATATTACTATTCCTTAAATATATCAGTAAATTGGTCAGCCCCTAAAGTTAAATTAAAGGGGCCAGGTTTCTTTTTAAAGTGCTAATAAACTCGATTCCAAAATCAAGTAGCCTATTCCCTTTATTCTTATATATATTTTACCATGCAACGCTTTTAGATACGTTTGGGAGTCTCCAATATTTAAAACTAAAAAGTGGCCATTTATCACCTGTCCCTAATATTGTCCCTTAGATTGTTGTCAAACCATTTTTGTAAGTCTTTCCCATATTTATATTCTGATAACTCAAATGTTTCTATGCCCGTGCTAAGGTATTCATCATAAAGTATATCTGCAGATATAGCTAAAGTTTTTTTCTCATGCTTAAGCCAATTAGATAAGAGTATAACAAAGTCACTTTTTCTATCTTCCCAATACTTTCTTCTCAATCCAATTTGTTCTTTACTACTCATCATCTGACCCAATCTTTTACAATTTACACTAAGAGATATTTTCCACTAAATCATTATCCGTAGGATAGCCTGCAACTTCAAAACCATCCTCATCAAAAAAATGTTTTTTGCCTGTATCCATACTAATGCATACAAGAGGGTACTCTTCCTCTTCACGAATCTCTTTGATAATAAATCTCTTACCCATACTACTCTTCCACCTCTGACCTACTTTAAACTCTATAAATTCATATTCCACTTTTTTGACTCTCTGACTCAAATTTTAATGTCTATTATATCAAATACAATAGTGATCACCTATCCTTAGTTGAGAAAATGGGGTCAGACACTTAAAGTTAAAAGTGGATATTGAACCCCTGGGGTGTAATTGGTGACCATTCATCACCTGACCTCAATTTTTCAAGCCTAGGGTTAAAATTGTATTATGATGTAATTAACAGTAACATACTACGATATAGTGTAGCAAATCAATGACACATGGCTAAGGAGAATAGAGTGCTCTTAAATAAAAAAGAAGTGAAAGATATAAAACTAACAAATTTTACACAATTTATAGAAACAATCCAAACAAGTCAAGAAAAAGAACTACAAAAAAAGATAAAAGAAAATGAGGATTACATCGAGTATATAAAAAAACATGATAAGAAAGCCTATGAAAAGTACTTAAGTTATTCAACATATTTAAAACATTGAGTTTAATATTGTCGACTTAAATTAGTAGCCAATGCCATCTCTTTTCAAAAAGTAATAGTGATTACATATCCTTAGTTGAGAAAATAAAGGAACATAGATAAAAGAAAGGGGTCAGAATAAAGGGGTTAGGTGATAATGATAACGAGTAAAATATTTAATGGCAATAGAAGTACCCTTATATTATTTCATTGTTACTTGTAAACCAACGTTCTAAAAAACACTCTCTTTCACATATCTCTGCACCTAATGCCTTTTTGTATGGTATATTGTGACCTAAGCTCCATAGTATAAAACCATTTTCTTTGAGGTATTTACCCAGTAGCACTAGTTGAGCCGTACCATAGTTGTTATACTTTTTATTTTTTTTGCTAAATCCACTGAGACTTGTATATGTTCTACCTATCATATAACCTATCTCACCAGCTATGACCTCTCCATGATGTTCGACATAAGCTGTTATGACTTTAAAATTTCTATCTAACCCCACTGTGCTTCTAAGTATACTGGCATAATGTTTCGTTAGCCAAGAGTTTTTATGTGTCTCTTCTATGTATTGGGCTATCTCTTCTATGTTACTATCTGTGGTTAGTTGTAGGTTTTCTTTGCTTATGCGTTTGGCTACTTTTTTGCTACAGTGTAGCTGTTCTAAATCTAGCAGTGCACACTCAAATTGCATTTCAGGGAGTAGAAGTTCTTGTCCCTTATACACTTCTGTAACAGTGATAAACCCTGCTTTTGCCTGTGCTATATAATACTCGGCAGAGTAGTCGTCACTCCAGTAGTAGTTGTTATCTATATCAGAGTAAATGGCTTCTTGTAAGTAGCTAAGATTGATGAGTGATTCATAAGGCAGATAGTGAATATCACGTTGTATATTTTCCATAGTTGTACCTGTTTTAAATGACTGATATGATTGTATCAAAATATTTGGTTTTTACTCGTTCAGCAGCTCCAGTTGTTGAACGAGTAATTATAAAAATATTATGTTTGGCATAAATGATCATCTAGATTGCAGTTATTTTTAAGAATGTCATTTATGATTATATACCCATGATTTAGTGCTGAAGTGATAGGTGGCAACTGCCCCAAAGCTCCAAATTTTTGAGTTTAATTATATGGAGATATGTCATACTTCTCAAACAACGCTTTAAGACCCTTGGTAAGTTTCTTACTTGCAGGGTACTTTGGCATAGGCTTTTTTTGTTGTCCTTTTCTTGTAGGAACAAACGGCTCTTTGTCGTACAACTTCACTAGCTTGTTGTAGTTACTCTTACTGACATTTGGGACTTTGGGTACTTCACTAGGATGCACATGCATATCACCCTGCTCATCGACATAAGCACCTCGCTCAAAATAGTCAGCCGCATTTCTTAAAAACGTAGGAAAATCAAAATCTTCTTCATACCCCAAACCGGTTCGCTTAAGTGCATTTTCTACTTTACCTAAAATGGCATTAGCTCTTTTGTCTAGAGCTTCTCTCACCACACCTTTAGTTGGGGAGTACGCTTCATCGTTTCTTTTGTGTGCATGGTCTA
>NZ_JBFFOH010000188.1:0-4244 GCF_041562805.1 Sulfurovum sp.
AACTTCGACAAGCCCGGCATCAACAAGGGTCTGTACAAATGCAAAAATATCCGCTTCTAATTGGGCAGGTTGAATCTCATACTCTTCGATCAAGGCGTCATACGTTGCTTGCAGACTTCCTGTCTTGCTCAACTGTTGCCAGATTGCACTACCTGTTTCATCGAGCCCAAAATAGTTCTCACTATTCATATCTAATAAAACTATTTCCTCATCTACCTCTTGGGCAAAAACTTGATCTGAAATATTTATTTTTTGCTTCAACTTCATATGACTACTTTTCTGTTTTTTGTATTCTACAACAACTCATCTGCCATATATATAAGGTCCTTGTCTATATGATCTTTGTTTTATAAGAACAAAGTATTTCGATAAAATGTCGGCATGTCGATAAAACTAACAATCAAATCATGGAAAACATCAAAACACCCGTTGCAAAAAGGATTTTACATCTTTTTCTTGCTCTTTTGGAGAACATTTATCATTCCATTTAGACTACTGTTCAGCCCTAAACACAGGTCGCTACTGTTATTGAAATATTTTAGTAAACATGATATTCACCAGATTTCAAACTACACGGAGTTCAACCGCTATCCTGATCTTTTCTCTTCCTGTAGCGTGTTCATGCAAGGCAAGAAAAACCTGACTATACTCTCTTATGGCTGTTCCACAGGAGAAGAGGTTTTTACACTTAGAAAGTACTTCCCAAAAGCGAAGATTGTAGGTGTTGACATCAATAAAACTAACATTCGAAAAGCCCACCGTCAGAACAATGACAGTAGGATTGTTTTTTCGGATGAAATTAAGAATACATTGGCCGAATATGGACCCTTTGATCTTATTTTCGCTTTAGCTGTGTTGCAGCGAACGGAAAACAGAAAAGAGAACATTGTGGAGAGCAGTAATATCTATCCATTCGAGAAATTCAATGCCAAGTTAAGCGAGCTTGACAGCTATCTAAAACCGAATGGACTATTTGTTATCGATCATGCGGATTATCTGTTTGAAGAGGCGGATATATATTCACATTACCGCGCATTAAAGGGTGAACACAATACTGTTCATGAGAGATATCTATTTGACAAAGAGAATCGAAAAATGTCTGAGTACGTAACACATCATCGTATATTTGTTAAAACTTTCTCTGACATTGATAGAAGTGTCTAGACTTTATAAAACAACTAATAGCTGTATATCAATTTTCAGTTGTATTACGAGACTGGAAGTTTATTTGAATCACCCGGATTACCTTTTTCTACACCTTTTGTACTTCCTGACAATGTTGTTGTCTTTACATTCAACTTTTTTACAGCCGGTTTTTTCCATACTTTTTTCATAGATTATCCCTTTTATTTTCAGATTCGATCAGACATACGCTTTGTCAATAGTAAGGCTACTACTACTTTACGCAATGAATGTGGGTCTGAATGATCAAAATCGAATTTTTTCATCGTTAATAAAATTTTAGCATAATTTATATAACTGCTCTTATGTAAGTCTTGTTGATCATGTTTATGTCTACCGTACCAAATACGCAGGGACTCACTATAAGATTTTTTTTTCATCGCTTCGATCTTTATCTCAGCATATTTACCCAACCAAACAATATCATGAGGTAAAAGATCTTCTACACTCTTACGCCATAAAAATCGACGGTGCCCCTCTCGAACAGCAAACATCTCTTCGGGAATACCCAAGGCAAATTCAACAAGACGTTTATCTAAAAGTGGATATCTGTATTCCATTCGCTTTGAAAAAGCAGACAATTCCCAGGATTCGACCCGGGCTTGGAGATGACCATGACGCAAGAGTGCGTGCTGTCTTTTTCGTACACCGGGAGTAAATGGCAACTCTTTAAACTGATACTTTTTCATCACCTTCACAAAATCTTTTTTTACATACATATAGTCATCTGACTCATAAATATCATTTGTGCGCTCAAATAACTTATAAACCAGTGGATAAAACATTTCCCGTGCACACCGACGTGCAAATCGAATCCATGAATACTTACGCTCACTTTTTTCAGCGTACAAATATTGCAATGCCTCAACAATTTTTCCTTGCCAGAATAGCCCCGATTCATATCCATACCCGTTATAGGAGATAAACTCATCACCGCCCCATCCGGTCAATATCGTCCTAGCATTCATCTCTTTAGCATGATCTTGAACTAGATATTCACGCCAGTAGTACATGGTGCCTTTCGTCATGAAATCAAAGGTATCATAGAAAGAGGCTACTTCTTTGGGACTAATGCTAAACTCTTTATGGATTATATTCTCGTCATCAGCAATTCTTCGACTAAGACTCCAAGATTCAAATTCATAATCACCTTCTTTCTCAGGAACATCAACCCAGTTAAATGCCGTAAGTTGCTGATCTTTCTTTTGCAGTTTTCGTGCGGCAAGAACAGCGATCGGCGAAGAGTCGATACCACCGCTTAAATGTGAGACAACCGGATAGTCAGTGCGTAAACGTACCTCAACAGCATTGTCAAACAGCTCCTTAAGTCGTTCTACATATGTATCGTAACTATCAAATGAAATTTTGGGTATATCTGTAATTGACCAATATTGCTCTTCAACTATATTCTCAGATGTAATGAGCAATGTTGTCGCCGGCGGCAGTTTTTTTATCTTTTCAAAAAAGGTCGACCGTTTAGTATGAACACCCTGGTCACGTAAAAATAGAGATATGGTTTTATCATCATATCTCTTAGGGACCTCCTCGTGTGCCAACACACCTTCAATGTCGTTTGAAAAGACAAACAGTTCATCACTCAGGTAGTAGTGCAACAGTTTAATACCCATATGATCTCTGGCACAAAACAACTGCTGTTTTTGCACATCCCAGATGGCAAATGCAAAATCACCCAACAGATATTTTGGACACTTTTCACCCCACTTCTTGTAGGCTGCCATAATAAAATCGCTATCTGGGATTTCCTCCATTACCTTATCGGGAAGGTCAACCTGGGCTGCCAGTTCATCACGATTGTCCAGCCTTGCATCCATCGTGATGACCAGATGTTCCTTCCTACCGGGTTGATGTTCAAATTTTGACTCAGGTGTGTTCCAGAGCATTGTATGACCAAGTACGACATTCTCATCAATCCACGTCCCCTTTTCATCAGGTCCCCAATAGGACATAGCATCAAGCATGACATCGACAGTCTTTTTATCGACCGACTTACCGTTACGGTTATAGATGCCGAAAATACCGCTCATACCACTCCTTTACTGTGCTGACAGAGTGCTTCGTGGACTTCTGCAAGACGTTCCATATCCCAGGGGACCTGAACGCGGAATACCCTGATACTGTTGAGCATTTGCGATAGATATTTCAGACGCTTCGGCTTCAGATAACTGAACATATACAGATAGTTTGGCAGAAGCGTATTAAACTTCTCAAACCCATTAATCTCGTCAATTATAACAGTCGCATCTTCAGCAGCAGCTTCCAGTTCGTAAAAAACATGAATAGTTTTGAATTCTCTCATAAAGTTCTCAACACGGTAACCCAGCTCCTCGAACTTCCGGTAGGGGCGATGATAGGGATGGGAGCCGACTGCCATAAACTTGCCGTTATCAATAAAAGTCGCTACTTTATCGTCCGATACAAGGGTGTGCCCCTGCTTGATAAAGTAGTCCGTCATCGTCGATTTTCCGCCCATTGAGGGGGCAATAAAAAGAATAGGCTTTCCCTCTACTTCCACGGCACCAGCATGCAAAAAATCATACATACCTTCTAGCGTGAAGTAGAGCGGTAATAGAAGATGAATAAGCCAAAAACCAAGCAAACCGGCACTCCCCTCTTCATCCAGTTTATAATAGATGGTACGTTCACCACCTATCCAATAAAAACGGACCACACCCTCAACCTCATAGCACCATGGCTGTCCTATATCACTACCATTAAATTCCCGATCAGAGTATAGGTAGACATCTCGTCCATGCGCCCAATAAAAAGAAAATCCACAGGTAATAGCGCTTTGTAAAACTTCAGGAACATTTGACGAAAGTTCTAGTGTGTAACGTACTTGTGTGTCGTACGTAAGGTCAAGTGGCAAATCAATATCGCTGATGATCTTTGTGCCGTAAACGATCATCTTTTTTCCCATCCAAATACCGAAAGTACCGTATACTCTTCATGCCCCTTCGCACCGGTTATGATAATACCGCCACACTCAGACCAGGCGTGGGCTTTCATCTTCTCTTCGGCATCTTCATCTTTCATAACCCCCA
>NZ_JBFFOH010000189.1:0-4195 GCF_041562805.1 Sulfurovum sp.
AATACATAGCAAGAGATATGATCATAGCAATTGGAACAATAATGAATATAGCATGTTTTAACTCTTTTGTAATTTCACTTTTCTCTTGCATTGCAGATAATGTTGGTAAAAAATATGTAGCAAGAGAAGTTGTTATCAAAGTTAAAGAAACTTGAGACAGTGTCCAAATCCCTTGCCAATAGCCAGCACTGACAAGAGATATAGTCTCACTAATATAATCCCTTATGTATATCATAGATAAATTAGAGCTAAGAATTGCAGCAAAAGTAATTATCGCAAAACCAAATAGTTTCTTGATATTTTTATATTTTATTTTATATAAAAAGTTTTTCATTTTGAACCAAGTCTCATTTTTTAAATAATATAAAGTAATAAAAAAGACTATAGATTGATTTGTTACATATGCAACTAAAGCACCATCTAATCCGTAGGATATACTTAAAATAGTAACCAATATTAAAGAGACAATGCTCAATAGTATATTTATTGTTACATATTTTTTTATCTGTTTTTGTCCATTTAGAATAGCCAACAACATTCCATTTAGTACAAAGAATGGTAAACTGACAGCCAAAATTTTCAAGACAAATTCATACTCCGTACTTTTAAATAAATAATCTGCAATATTTTTAGAAAAGAGGAACAACAACATAAACATAGCAATGTTGAATCCAAGAGCAATCTTCACAGAAGATGACCATAACTCATACTGTCTCGTTTTATCATCAGAATATTGAGCAGTATATTTTGTAATTGCCGTTCGCAGAAAATTTCCAGATGCCAACATGACTAAATTTACAAAGTTTTGCAGTTGACCAATAAGTGCTAAACCAGATGGACCAATATAAACAGCAATTACTTTTGTTACAATAAATCCACTTATTATTTTAATAATAGTAGCAATTGCAGAAAGCATTGATGTTTTAATTAATGTCATAATACTTTTACACTCCCGGTGCTTTCCACATAGACTGGGTCAATCCTCTATCTACAAGACTTAACTGAAAGTCGTAGACTTCTTTCCATTCTTCTTTTATCTTATGATACTTACTGAAATTTTCTCTGTTTGGAAGATACTCTTTATCCCAGACGACTAAGTCTTCCGCTGCGGTGACAAGACTGTCATAAATGCCTGCACCTACCCCAGCAGCCATTGCAGCACCAAGCGCTGTAGCTTCTCTTACTTTAGGTACCTTTATCTTGCATCCTGTTACATCAGCAAGTATCTGACACCAAAGTGTCCCTTTACTTGCTCCACCGGCAAAGACAATCTCCTCAATCTCAACATGACTAAAAGTTTTAATTTTTTCCAAGTTAATAGCTGAGACAATACAGGCATTCTCTTGGAGACTTCTGAACATTGATGCTCTGTTGCATACCTCTGGATCGATGGAAAGGTTTAAAAAACTTGGTGCTGCGTGGTACCATTTACCGTACTTCATACTGTCTGAGAATATAGGAAGTATGCCATGAGAACCCACAGGGACTTTTTTTGCTTTCTCTTCTAGTACACTGTAGGTATCTATGCCTCGTTCTTCTGCTTCCTGTTTTTCAATCTCACAAAAAGCATCTCTAAACCAACGCATCACTAACCCGCTAAAAAAAGTGATGCCTTCTGCCTGAGAAAGTCCTTTGAGCACATGGGGGTTCACACGGATACTCATATCTTTAGGTGGCAGAGTATCGCTTTTTATATTGACTACCTGTTGCCAAAAAGAACCACCTAGTATGGCAACTTGTCCTTCTTTAACCACACCTAACCCAGCTGCACCCAGCTGCACATCTCCTCCACCCATCACGACTTTGGTAGACGTGGCTAAGCCCGTTTCTTTTGAAGCCTTCTGGGTGACTGTTCCCATCACTGTACCAGGCTCTAAAGTTGGAGGAAAGATATCTGCCTTTATGCCTACTTTTTCTGCCATATCAGGTTCCCAGTCTCTCTTACTCAAAGAATAGATGCCTGTAGTGCCTCCATTACTCGGATCCGTAGCGATGATACCGCTCAATTTTGCCAAGATCCAGTCTCCTATCATTGAGACAGAGGCTACCTTTTCATACACTTCAGATTTATTATTTTTCAGCCATAAGATCCTAGGCAGAGCACCAAGTGCAAAAGTCTGCCCTGAAATTTGATAAAATTCTTCTTCTATGCCAGTATAATGCTCTTTTAGAAAACGTACTTCTTTGTCTGCTCGAGCATCCACATTGGCTACTCCCCAGAGTGCTTCACCTTCTTTGTTATAAAGAACGATACCCTCTCGCATAGAAGTTGCACTCACGGCTAAAATATCAGAGCCTTCCAACTTTGCTTCTTTTAAAACATTTTGTATACACCAAACAGCCAGGTCCCAATTCTTTTCAGTATCAAATGTCATAGAATTTGGTACACCCTCAACTTCCAAATGTACCCACTCTTTTTGTGACACTGCTATCTGATTACCTTTGGTATCAAAAATAACGGCTCTTACAGAACCTGTTCCTGCATCTATCGCCATAAGGTATTGCATGCTATTTCCTATTTTTTTAATTTGGCTTGTTCCAGTTCCCAATACTCCATAGCAAAACTATCTGGAATGGAGATACTCTGATACCCGCCCAGTTTGTCTGCACGCAATACTGCCATCATGGTATGTGTCACAATATCATTGATGACATCTGCTTCTTTTTGTGTCTTTCCAAAGCTCACTACTCCCACATTCTTTATGACAGCATATTTGGGTCGAGTATCCGACATGACCTCATCCTTTTTATAGGCATTAAAATAGGCTTCATATCCTACTCTGTAATGTTTTAACGTATTTTCAACATCATCATCCTCTATCACCAAAGGTATGCGCTTCGTACGTATAATATGCTCAGGTGTTAAAACTCCCCGTGTCACTTTAGCTCTAAGATTCTCTTGTGATGCGTAGTGTAAGGCTAAAGGGGTTTGATTGATATGCATAAATTTATCTATCTTAAGTTCACTCATGTCAAAAGCATTTGGTTCAACTGTCTTGAGTGATAGGGCAGCATTTTTCTCTAAAAACGCCTCTGCCTTAGTTACTGCATCTATCATCTTATCATATGACTTTTTAGCATCATCATCAAAAGTAAATATGCCATGATTATGTAAAATGATCCCCTCACACCTATCCCAGTCAAAACCATCCTGTATCATTTCATAGATCTTTTGTGCCAAAATAAACCCGGGCATAACATAAGGAATGATGAGGAAATTGGGGAACAATTCATCTATCAGTTGTATCCCATTTTTTGAATTGGAAATCGTCACAATAGCATCCGCATGGGTATGGTCCACCACTTTAAAAGGAATGATTGCATGCAAGATAGCTTCAACGGAGGGGTTAGGAGCACTTTTATCTATCATCGCGGCTTTTTGCTGTGCAACCATGTCACTGTCTGACAACTCTTTTAATTTTGCCATGTCAAGAAGTGTTGACATCTTCACAGGAGCAAAACCTTCCGCTTTGATAGAAACCAGATCCCAACCACTTCCTTTTACATATAATATCTCTTCACCATCAACCATACTCTTCACAGAGGTATTACCACCACCATGAAGTACAAGTTCATCACTTTGACCCAAAAGATTTGAAGTGTACACCCTTAAGTCCAGATCACTCTTATATTGACTGGCTTCTTTGTCATCCCATAAATTTTTCAATGTCTAACCCAATACTTCTAATTCATCTGAGTATTTATCTTCACAGTAAGGCTCATAACTCGATTTATACACTGCATAATGAGCAGAAGCTTTATGTCCATCCAATGCCGCTTCATTTTCCCATGTCTCTACAGCCATAAATCTACGCGGGTTATTTTCATATTGAAATATCTCATAAAATAAAACCCCTGGCTCAGCCTTGCTCGGTTCAACCATAGCCGTCAAAAGCTCTTTCATTTTTGCTTCACAGCCCTCTTTTGCTATAAATGTTACGCTTTTTGTAATTGTCATTCTACTCTCCTTGTTATTATTAAATACGCCGTTTTTCTTCGGCAGAATGCTCACGCGACTAGTCGCTTTAGATTATCAATTCAATATTATACTTATTTTCTCTTTTTCTTGAGGGTTCCCCCCCGTGGCACACAACACAGTCATTGCCTTTGACCCCTGCTTCTTCGGCCTTCAGTAAAATGGCTTGCATCATCCCTGAATTTTTATCACGTATGTCTGCAACACCTTCGTGACATG
>NZ_JBFFOH010000190.1:0-4175 GCF_041562805.1 Sulfurovum sp.
CGATTTTGACATGTACCTTTTGAGACATTAAGAACCCTTAAAATTAATTTTTGCGAATTCAGATATGCGATTTCGCATACTCTAAAATTACAATAACTTATATGCATTTTTGGTTCCAATTTGACGGTAAATCGGGAGTTTTTGAGAGAGAACAGGTAGGACGAATGCCTTAAATTAGAGACTCTTTTTGAGCGAGCTTTTAAGCTCCATCATCGCATTATGCTCGAGCAGGAAGACGAGGGTCTCCTGAACATAGTGGCGAATCGCGTCGCGTGTTGCTTTGTCTAAAGTAACCACCTTCTGTGTACGAATGGTCTTGCCTTTGCCGTAAAGCAGCCCGAAACGGTCGTCAATGAAACGCCCCCGAAACCAGCCGACCAACACCGCACCGTCCTTGACACGGATAGAACAGAACCCGCCCTCCGGGGAGAAGAAAGAGGTGATGTTCTCACGGTGCTTCTCTTTGGCACCGTTGCCGATACAGATCTTAATGTAGTCCCGCAGCGCCAGGAACAGTTCTGCCTGTTCGCTTCGGGAGTCGCGTTCGAAGGAGGTCGTTTTCATTTTTATGTTGTCCGGCATATGGCTTTTTACTCTTTCTCCGCCCATTCGCGGAGTTTGCGTTTAAGCTTTTGTTCGACCTTTTCGCTTATGTCGTCCCACTCTTTGACGACCTCCGTGTCATCCTCGTCTTCGGCCCATTCTTTGAGCCGTCGCATGATCTTTCGTTCGACTTTCTCGCCTACTTCCTCCCACTCTTTGTCGCGCTGTTTTTTCGCAGCGGAACGGCACGACACGTGGGAACTCCCGCCCCAGACGAAGATGACGCCCAGCAGGAAACCAAAGTCATACCAGCCGCCCGTGTTGTTGACCTCGTAGACGGAGACGTTCTCATTGAAGATGTGGATGATGAGGGTAATAAAAGAGATCATTCCATGCCAAAGCCCATACCAGAACCCAGCTGGCTCTCCCCGCACAAACTGCGGGTCACCGGCGAAACAGGCGGTAAAGAGAAAGAGCAGGGGGAGCAAGAGCAGTGTTTTGTACGAACGGAGGTTTTGCAGTGTCATAGGGACTCCTTTTGACAGGTTTGTTGTTACCAGGGTCGCAACTGACCAGATTGTAACTATGAGATTAGTTAATAATATAACGTATTTGGGGTTGGCAGTCAACATCACACTTTTTATAAAGGTGCTTGTTAAGTTTTAGATTGAGAGGATATAGCTAAGACTTTTTTGTTAGGCTTCTTTTGTTGTGTTAGAAATATTGATTTGAGTGATTTTGGAATTAAGAATATTTGTAGTTATATTTAATATCTCAAAGATGACTTTTGTTTTGTCTAATAAGGCATTTAACATTAAAAATTCAAAAACTTCATATGGAAGAAATGACGTTAAGTTTTGAAGTTCTTTTATTTTTTCATCATCACGATGATATTCATAAGCATTTAACCATAAGGTTAACACTTCGTCACTATTAATAATCTTATTCTGATCTGTCGTTAAGTGAAATGTTTGAGCATTCTTTTTAATAAAGAAACAATTTTTTTGTTGAGTAATGAACTTTTGAAACATGTCATCATCAATTTCTCGAGCTAAAAAATTACATATTTTTGGAAGAAATGTTTGTTCTTTTTGTAAAATAAATGGTCTAAGATTGTGTAATAAAATACTTCTATCATCTTTTGAAGGTAGCTGGATCATAAAGTTAACAGGTTCATCCACTTTTGCCGACATATTCATATTGGTTCTGAAGTCATTCTTCTTTCTACGTACAATCTCTAATAAAGTAGTTGCATACATTGAAAAATTTTCTATGGCGTTTTGTTCGTTGTCGTTCCACACAAGATTGATTTCGTTTCCATTTACAAGTAGGTTTTTCTCAAATGGCATTGAATAATCCTTATGATTGGTTTCTTGTGCTAATCGTAATAATAGTCGATGCTTGATATAGGCAATAGAAATGCCTCTTTTGGGTTTTAGTAGATCACTTTGATTTTTTGTGCATCATCTATTCTCCATTGTATTAAGCATGTTGGCTACTTGTTTAAACAGTCCGTTAGTAGGAAAATAAAATTCATTTGTTTTAATTTCTTGATTTTGAATCATTTGCTTACGAGTCTCTTTATCCGCATAGTCAAACTTCATAATTCTGACTACATATTCTAGATACCAAAATTCACTTTCATTTGAGTCATTTGTCCATGCAAGTCCTGTTTCATACAATAAGTCATCGAATCCGATAGTGTTTGCTGAAATTTTGTCAAAGACTGAGGGTAATGATGCTCTCAAGTAACAGACAAAGGCCATTGCAACCTGATATTCAAATTTATATTTCGTGTCATCCGATGACATGTTATATATCAGCGCAACATAGGATAGTGTTCGTTCTATTTCTCGATACGAAGGTTTTTTATATTTTATAAGTTCTTCTAGTAGTTCTATTAAGTTTTTATTGTTGAAAGTTTCATCTTTTGAGAGCATGGATTTGAGAGCAAACTTTAAATACTTTAGCCCATGATCATCATGACGTTCAGTAGAACGAGGCAGTGTAAACCATATATTTACAAATTTCTGTAGATAAAGAGAAGCATTTACGTCATTGCCATATCTAGCCTTTACAGAAGCCTCGAGTTGGCTTCTATTTAGTATTAAAAGAAAAGTGATTCCTTGAACGGAAAAAATATGCTTTATCTGCTCGACAAGTTCTAGTGCAAAGTCTGGTCTACAGCGATCTAGTTCATCAATAATAAAGATTATAGGATTGCCATCTCCTTGTTCTTCAGCTATCTGCTCTAAGTACTGTTTAAAATGTATTAGAGCAGTTTTATCTTCTTTACTATTTTGTAATCTGTCGGCTATAATCGAATCAATTTGTTCGGCAGCAAGTTCTGAAATATCTTTTTCTACTGAGTCTACGATTGTACCGTCAAGTATTCCCCCGGTAAGTGCCCTGACTCCAATTTTTAATGCTCCTCTTGACATTGATTTTATAGCATTACTTGCTTTTGCCTTGAATTCCTTTTTCTTTTCTTCATTCTCATTTTTTAATAAACTGTATAACTCTGCTGTCAAAGCAATAAATGGGTCTTTTTGGTAATCGTTTGCGAATGCATCAAAATAAATCGTTTTGAATTTACTTTCTCGATGATTTTGAACATAACCTTGCCACATTTTTACAAATGTACTTTTTCCTTCGCCCCATGGCGCATCTAAGGCCACAACAATATCTTCTTGAGAATTTTCAAAGAGATTTGCGAGTCTTTCACCGAATTGTTTACGATTGAAAATATCTTTTTCTGTGGAGAAACCTTCATTTTCTAAAATGTTAAGTGGTGGAACCGTCAATCTCATTAACTCGTCCTAAATATTGAAGTATTGATATTTTGTATAACGTTTAAAATGAGCAATAAAAAAGCAGTCCGCAGGTTTTTGATTGGTCTCTTTATGTTTGTTAGACAAACATTTGTGAATCAACCTCTACTTACTATCGCGTCATTTAAAGCAGTTATCACACTTTCAATATGAAATTTATCTTTACTAATTAAGGCCTGATTTTCTCCTGCAGATGTGTTTAATACAACAGTGTATTCATCTTTAGCACCCTTGAATGCAATAACGCCTATCACGATTAAAATAATACCTAGCCAAAAGACGTAGCCACTGCCAAATAAGCAACCGAGTCCAATAATACAAAACAGTACTGCACCTGAACGATCTGCCTTTTTTACACCGGCTTTTACTGATGTGACATTGTTCATTGCGTATGTTTGTCCATCTACCATGAATCTACTATTACTTACAGAAACATTGCCTTTTTCAAAAAAAACTTTTTCTTCCATTTCACTCTCCTAGTGCATTTAATTTTTTGTGTTTCACTATTCATTTATGCACATTCTATACAAGTAAATCTTAAACATTGGCTTAGCAGAACTTATGAAATGTTGCAAAAAAATGTTATTTAAGTGTAGATTGACCTATTTAGGTTGAAAAGATAGTGAGGTGAGCTATTTTAAATATTATAGGCATTTAAACGACAAAAAAGCCCCTAAAACCGCCAAGAAGAACACAACTTGCATATGCTGAACCAGACTTTCAGAGTCAAAACAGACAAGGAAAATTTATGGGAATCCCACAACCAGCTTTTTATATGATGAAATGCCAACAATCTACGCC
>NZ_JBFFOH010000191.1:0-4172 GCF_041562805.1 Sulfurovum sp.
AAAGAGTGGTTGGCTAAACCGTCATTGATGCAGCCGGATGCTGATGCAGAGTATGCAGCAGTGATCGAAATCGACCTTAACGAAGTCACTGAGCCGATCCTGGCATGTCCAAACGATCCGGACAACGTTAAACTTCTTAGCGAAGTTGCCGGCGAGAAGATCGACGAAGTCTTCCTGGGCTCATGTATGACCAATATCGGTCACTACCGTGCAGCCGGTGAAGTAATGCGTGGCGAAGGCAAGGTAGCGGTTGAGAAATTCTGGATCGTTCCACCAACCCGTATGGATGAGCAGCAGCTTATCAACGAAGGGTACTACGATGTTTTCAAAGCGATCGAAGCACAGACAGAGGTTCCTGGATGTTCACTATGTATGGGTAACCAGGCAAGTGCTCGTGTCGGTTCAACGGTTTTCTCAACATCGACACGTAACTTTGACAACCGTCTGGGTAAAGGCACTCAGGTTTACCTTGGTTCTGCAGAGCTTGCGGCAGTATGTTCTAAACTTGGACGTATCCCGACCGTAGAAGAGTACATGAGTATTGTTCCTGAAAAACTGGCTGGCAAGACGGCAGATGTTTACAAATACCTGAACTTCAACGAGATCAACAACTATCACCTCGAAGCACGTGATGTTGCTGAAGAAAAATACGGTGTTACAATCAAAGCCGTATAATCAAAAACGCAAATAGCGACGCACTTGCTGCGTTGCTTCCCTCGTTACGTTGGACTCCGACGTTGATGCCAAGGCATAACAACTCTGGTTCCACTTTTATAAAAGCCAAGCAGTTGGCTTTTACTTCACAAAGTTCACCTTTCTAAACTCCTTGAAGCTACACCACTTTTAAGTTTTATACATTTTCTAGTAATTGATTTTTTATTACTTCCCCGTTCTTAATGTACGAAGTGTCCTATTATTGCTGATTTGAATGATATGGGGACATTATGTCCGTATATACAAATACAAAGGACACCTAATTCAAGGAAAGATTAATCCTAAACAGATATTATTTGTTAAAAATTGTCGTTTTGTAACGATTTAAAAGGGTTGATATTGATAAGTAGATATAAAAAATGTCCTAATATCACGGAAAATTAGATTAAAAAGGACATTATAGGAATGAATAAATAGTTAGCAGGAGAGAGTAACATATGAAGAAATATATGTTCATGATATCGGTTCTAATTTCCATATTTAGTTTAAGGGTTAATGCAGCAGGAATCGACTCTTTTATCATTGTCTATGGAGATAATCACGTTTATGAATTAGCTTTACCTAAAGGATGGAAGCTTGATAAAGAAATTACTCATCAACATAAACTAGGTACATTCATCTATCCTAGTCGCTATGCAAATTGGCAACAGATTCCTACATACATTCATTCAACCGGATATGATAAGAACAGCTATAAATATCAACCATTAGCTAGTTTTATTGAAGATGACAAGAATACCTTGTCAAAAGCAAATAATGTAAAAGCTTACAAAATTGGAGAAGTAAATACTTATAATTCTGGGAAGGCCATTATTTATCAATATTTATATATCATCGACAAAAATAAGATTGAAACGTTTGACGAGGTGGCGTATATCGATACTCCAACGGCATTTTGTAACGTAACTTTTTCAACTAATAATGTTGAGGATTTGGACAAATATCAAGGTCTATTTAACTCAATAGTAGCTTCTTTTAATTATCTTGGTGACGATTTGAATAAGGTCAAAGACACATTGTCACACCAACGATGAAGAAAGCTAACAAATAAGAGGAGACCAATCAAAAACCCGCGGGCGGCTTTTTGATTGCTCATTTTAAACGTTATATTTTAAAAAAGGAGTTATACAAATGGAATATCAGGATTTGAATGATGAGCAAAAAAACAAATTAAATGAAGCCATCAATAAAGAATACCCAAATTCAGAAATCAATGTAGATGATATTGAAATAAATAGGGATGGTGATATCCTCAAAATCAACTATCAAGGTATAAATATAAAAATTCCTATAGGAAAGCCTGATCAGCCGACTACGAATAGTATTTGGAGCACTATTGTAGGAGGTGTAATAGCTATATCCGCTGTCGCTGTAACGTTGGTTTTGACAAAAGAAAACAAGGCATAGACGATATAACAAATCACTGGAGACCAATCAAAAACCCGCAGGCGGCTTTTTGATTGCTCATTTTAATCGTTATTTTTGCATTTATGTTTGATATAAAACTATAAAAGGTATTTCAAATGTTTGATAAAACTTTAGGTGTAGGATTATTATTTACATTTATAATTTTATGTTTAATATACGGATTGGTTTTTCCACAAGATTTCCTAAGATCTTTCTTCAGGGTTCTTTTCATTTTGTATATGCCAGATGTAAGAATAGGAATTATAATTACTGTTCTTGTACTATATATCATTTATATTTTAAAAAAGAATGCAACGAATACATTGAATGATTCTGACAAATCAAATCATATTATTTTTGCTGTAACTATTGCCTTATTTATGAATGGAATGCTTCAATTACTATCCGAAGCAGAGTTAGTAAATATCTTTGATATGCCATTTTTGATAAATAAGTATGCATTTAGTACGATGTCTTTGATAATTACATCTATTATAGTTATTCCATATATCATTTTTATTTTTTATTCTAAAAAAACACATTCATTATCGTTACCTGTTGTAAATACACTATTTGCAATAGCTAGTTTATTTTTAACAACAATAATTAGTTTAAAAGAAATTAATATGCACTTTGATACATCAAAGCCTAATGTCATTGAAGGAACTGTTGAAAGTAAAAGAATGACAAGAGCGTATAATCCAAAAGGCTATGGCAAGTTATATTATGTCACTTATTCAGGATACGAAGAAAGGGAGGTGCCTTCTTCAACATATAGAGAAATGGAAGTTTCAGATAAAGTAAATATGTATATAAATGATGGCTACTTAGGTGTAAAATGGATATCTAAAATAGAAAAAATATAACAAATACTTGGAGAGAAATGTTATACACAAAGAAAAAAAGAGGACAGGCTGTTTTTTGCTGTCCACTAAATTTTTGATGTAATTATTTGACAGAACATCCCTTAAATGTGGTGCCGTAATAACAGCCTTGTGCCTTCAGTCGATCCATTGCCTGTTCATAATTGAGGTCTGAATCCTTGGTGAGTTCAAAGGTTTCAACAAAACCTTTGATGCGATAGCCATCGGGCATTTCAAATTTCTCTATATCGGTACCGTGTTCAACGATAACCCATATGGAAGCACCTGACGCTGCTGTAACATCATATTTATCGACTTTCATGGTTTACCTTGTGATTATTTTATGTAGTTTGAGAATTGTATCAGAAAAAGGGGACGGGAAACTTCTCTCGTTTGATGAAGTGTATGCGTCAGTCTGTCGTCTTTAGGACGGGCAGCTTACGTGGGAGGTTCCGGCGATGTCGAAGAGCTGCGGCTTAGTTGAGCTGCTGTTCAAGCTCTCTGACCATAAGGACAAACTCTTCTGCCGGTAACGGTCTGTTCTGCAGGTAGCCTTGATAGATATCGCAGGCGATACTTCTTAGATGTTCGAGCTGTTCGATCTCCTCAACCCCCTCTGCAATAACTTTGAGCTTGAAGGCTTGCGCAACAGAGACGATGGTTTCGGTAATGAGTTTGTCTTCACTGTCGGCCATCATGTTTTTAATAAATGACTGATCGATCTTGAGATAGTCGATGGGAAGGCGCTTGAGATAAGCAAGTGACGAATAACCTGTGCCAAAGTCATCCAGAGCAAAGGTAATACCGATTTTCTTAAGCTCTTCGATCTTTTGGATCGTCTCTTCGATGTTGACTAAGGCAATGCTTTCGGTCAGTTCAAACTCAATGTGTTTCGGGTCAACAGGGTATTTGTGCAAGATACTTTTGATCTGATCAACAAAATCTGCCTGTGCAAAATGAATGGCACTGATGTTGATGGCAATTCTGTTGATATTAAGAGGACTTTCCTGCTCTTTCCATGCGATCATCTGTTTGATCGCTGTTTCGATGATCCAGGCACTCATCGGCAAGATCAGTCCACTTGCTTCTGCTATGGGAATGAACTGGCTGGGCATGATATAGCTGCCATCTTTCTGTTTCCATCGTACCAATGCTTCGGCAGCAATAATGGTGTTTGAATAGATATCG
>NZ_JBFFOH010000192.1:0-4159 GCF_041562805.1 Sulfurovum sp.
ACATAGATCGCCATGCCGTCCGTCTCGAACGCTTCGTGGGGATTGGTCTGAAAACGCATCGGCAAGGAGAGTGCCAGAACGCTCAAAAAGGGGTGATCGAAGAGGAACTGGACCCGTACCTTTTCGAGTGCGTTAGATAATTTCGTGCAGGGAAAAGACATTCACTTCGCTTTTTACAGTAAATATGCATTTGGCATTCTACACTTACAATTTATTCGAATCGTTCGTTCTCTTCTATCTCTTCATTGCGCTCTCTTATCCGCGTTTCCATAATTTGCTTTTGCAATTCGCTTTCTGTTTCTTTCGCCCAATCAGAAACTTCTTTCAGCTCATGTACTTTCAAATTCGCAATTAGAGGTAAATACTTTTGAATAGTGTCCGTGAGTGATCCTCTCAAAATTCCTAGTTTAAAAATCTTTTTAAATTCATCAAGTATCTTACTTGGCTCTAAACTACTTAATATCATATATTTGGCAAGAGGAGTCCACATCAACTCTTTTTCTATCTGCTCATAAGGCTTTATAACAGTAGCAATATATATGTTTCTTATATCAGGATTGACGTTGCACCATTTAATGATTACTTCATTATCAATCATGTCTATTCCTCTTGAGCCTCTTCCTCTTTCCCCAAATCCCATATATTTGGAGTGATAACTCTCTTCCAACAAACAATCTAAAAATACAATCGGATGGATTTTTGCTATTGCTTGTAATATTTTTCTACAAAATATTTTTGCTAAAAGAGAAGCTTCTTCATTATAAAAACACACTTCAAAAATTCTAGCAAAATACCTATCAGCTCTACCATCTTTAAAACGTTGATCTGGAAATTCAATATTCACCAATAGTTCTTGACAAAATGTAATAAGTTGTTCATTGGGTATTGCTTCTCGTTCCCTTGTACGATGGAACCTCATATTCAATATTTCAAGACTGATCAACATCCCATCATCATAATTTAAAACAAGACCTAGAATCATGCATAAGTCATCATCTGAGATCGTTTTATGTAATTGCCCATAAGCTAAATTAGCATACTGTTTTACGGAAGCTTTACCATGTTTTAAAGATGCAATCAGTCGATCAACAGCTCTTTTATCGAGTCTAACACTCATTTGTAATCTAGGAAAAGTTGAAGCTAATATATCATCGTCCAGCGCGTCATCTAACAACTTGTTCAGTAGCGTCGGATTTTTAACTTCAAGTGCATTTAAAAATCCTTGTAACAATCCATATACAACTCGTTCACGTCCAATATACGCTAGTTTTTGTTTGAACGTATCCCACATAGTCAACGGGTCTTGACAACTATCAGCTATTCCCTCTCCAAAATTATATGTTCTAACACAATCACTGGTCAGAAGATCTTCTAAAAGCTCGTGAAGTACACTTATGTCATTTGTAACTTCTTGACCTAATAGCTTGGCAACTGCCACCACGTCTTGATCACTATTTTCTTCCTCTGTATCTTCCAAACTAAAGTAAGTATTAGAATATGAAAGCGCATATAAACGAATACGATCCTCTAATGACTTTGGACCAATCATCCCAGCAAGATTATTTAAACGCGACACCAATGTATCAGACATTCTTTCACCATCATACTTTATTGTAGATTTAACAGCTACCCATCCTTCGCCCCAAAAATTTTTATGGCTAAGCTTGATAACTGCATTTTCAAGTTCATCGTACATGCCTGTATTTATCCATAATCCTCTAAACTGTTCACTAATAATATTTTTAGCGTTGCTTGCATACTTTTCTACTGTAGATGCACACTCAACTGTGAACTCAATAAATAATTTGTACCACTGATACTGTTCATCCAACGTAGTTGGATCAAACCCATGATCACGATGTCTTGCACCAAAATCAAATGCATAATGCGAATTAAAATAAAAAGATTCTAACGCTGCCTCAAGACATCTAAATGCTAATGAAACATTTTGTTCATCTTCCGATTGTATTAATTTTGAAATAACTTCTAACCTTTGTTCCGGAGATGCGTGAGTACCAGATAAAAAGATATAAAAAAGGGTTTCAAACATTTCCTGTGTCGAATTTGTATTCTCGTCAGATTGTTCTGAAAGGACAAAAGGAATAAGCAAATTTACAGACCGTTCAAATAGCTCTTTATCGTATGCCAACAAACGTAATAAGTGCGTGAACTCATAGTATATCGGGTTCTCAGTGGAAAGAAATTTCGTTGCTGTATCTGATTTTGCAGCCTTTTCAATCGCATATAAAGTCATTTCCGGTTCAATAGGCGCAATATTTTTAAACAATTCAATTTCTAAACTATTTAAATTGCTGACATTGCCTAGAAGACCGCCATCGGAGAGCCACTTGCTAGCAATCTTTTTTGCTTCTTGACTATCATGTAAATAACCCAATCTTCTAGAAAATGATTTTAATAGCCTTTCTGAGTCACCACGTTCGAAAGCTAAACTTATATCCGCGTATGGAATATTTTCCAATGCTCTCTTTGCAAGCCTATTCGCAAGGGCTTGTGGCAAGACAGCTCTCCATACACTACGCTGCTGAATAAGATCGCGGCGTTTTAGTTCACTTATATGCCCATATAGCTGCCTTACTGTCATCTCTCCTACTCGACTTAAACGTTGAAGTTCCAAATCACTTCCGTCGTCTGTATCACATTCAAATGAATAAACTAACGAACAAACTTCTGCCGCATTCAATAACTCATTATCTTGTCTATTCCTTTGATGAAATAGACGCTCAAATAGATCATTATCTTGTAAGTTTGATAAGCTTTCACCTTTTTCAACTGTGCTTGCCAATGCAATTGCCACTCGCGCATTCCCGCCTGAGAATTTAGCAATTGTTCCAGCATCCACCTGATTCACATAAGGAAATCTTGCTCTAATTACTTTTTCAATTAACTCATCAGATGAAGGTTCCAAATGAAATACCTCAGTTTCTTCGGGCTGGTCTTCACGTACATCATATTCAACAGTTATTAGACTCACTAAGCTCTGCACGCCACTATTCAAGGAAGTCAGACGTCTATGTAATTCCGGAGGACAATTGTCGATTACAATAACAGCAGGTTTTTTTAATGATATGAGTTGTTCTAAAAAAGTAGTTGGAGATGGGTTTGGGCTATCACTTATGTCCGTATAAAATACTTGTGATTGGTTAAGTGGGTTATCCCCTATACGTTCATCGAACATAGCTTGAAGCAGTCGTGTTTTTCCGACACCGGATAAACCGGTTAGACGTACAGAAGAAGCTGCAACACTTAATGAATTACGTAATGCATTTAAGCCTTGAACTCCGGACATTCCTTCTTGTACACTAGAATGATCAAATAAACGTACTTGATCATCACATAAATATTCTTCGTCGATGCCGTTCGGACAATTCGCCCAATTTCCATACGGCTTCCATCCCTGAATTGACCGACCCAGTTTACTCCTCACCCAAAGGATCATTGCCGGATGTGAACGTACCCAACCTGCAACTCTTTCTCGATCATAAAAATCAACTTTGATATTTGATGCACCTGTCAATCCATGCAATGCATCTTGCATTGCTTTTTTTCTATCTCTAAGTGCAGAATCAGCGGTAGAGCCTTGACTACTTACTATGATATAAGCGCCATTAGACTCAGCAAGTTCAGAGAAGAATTTTTGCAACACACCTTTAGGTCGCATCTCTTTTTTAATTGCAGCTCGCGGCATGTCCGGTTTTTTAACTTGAAAAGCGGTGTTGGCCCTTGGAATATAGCCATCTATTTGAGGTAATGTATCAACGTCTACGCGAACATCTACGCCACCATCTGAAGCGTTTTGATGACCACCCCAAGTAACGCCAGCAATTGGTAGTCCAAGACTGTTTAGTTCCGCTTCACACAATAGCCCTATAAGTGTTCTTAAATCAGTGTCGTTGAGATCGGCAATATCATTACCTGTTATTTCAAGCATATCAATCCTATATAAGATTTGTTGCTATTTTAACAGGTTTTCATATTTAGCTCTTGGTAGTTGACAAATTTAGATAATGTAGTCGCCATACTTCGCCAGCCATGCATCAAACGCGCTGTGCATTGCAAGCGATTCGTCTTTGACGATGACATCTTTGACAAGCATCACCCCGAACTCTGTCGGCAGGGTCTCACTGAAACCGAACAGATG
>NZ_JBFFOH010000193.1:0-4140 GCF_041562805.1 Sulfurovum sp.
AGAACGACATGTACAAGGCTAGAGACACTGGCCGAAAGTCCTCCACTAAGAAGTCCCCCGAGTGCTAAGAGCAAGACTCCAAGTATTATCTGATTCTTATATAGGAGGTAGAGACCTATTGCAGCGATTAGATATCCAAATATTTTCATATAATTTTCACCTCATAACGTTTAAAATGAGCAATCAAAAAGCCACCCGCGGGTTTTTGATTGGTCTCCTCTGATTTGTTATGCATTTTCATCAATTTGTAATGGTACAAACAAAGCAAAGTATGTAACCCCTAACAAGATAGGAGTAAGTATGCCAAGAAAGGATACAAATATTAGTTTTATAGTCCTAGATATGGGCTCAATTTCATACAATGAATGTATTGGTACTCCAAAAAACAAGTTTGTTCCAAAAAAACCTAATACTAAAGATATGATCATCATAACATTAAAACTAATAGCAAAATGTATAAAAGAAGGTTTGACGTGTGCTCCACACTTTTTACAAATCATTGGATTTTTAGGAGACCATTTAAATTTATCCCAAACGGAAAAAGTATTTTTATGGCAGTTTGGACACATTCGTCTTCCTTTTGCATAACGTTTGTCGTGAGCAACAGCTATACTGTTTGCTCCTCGTCTTTGTTAGCATTCTTCACCAAGTAATACATAAATCCTTGATAAGGCAAAATACCACCTTCTACTCTATATATTTTTTGTTTTGAACTTTCTGTTATCAATCTTGGTTTACTGGACATCATAGGGGAAATATCAAAATCATATTCTTCTGGAAAATTAACAATGATATCTGCACCAACAACAGGTACTTTTGTAATTTGAGCATCTACAATATTCCCTTCATAAGACCTTTCAAATATTGTTTGATATTCAACATGACTTTCAGGAGGTATATTTATAGTATATTCAACTATTAGTTTGTTTTTTTGCTTATCATCTACATTAATATTTTTATTATTAGCTATATCATCCGAGTTATACTGCACTAATATCTCACCAGTAGTATTTAAACATTTTGCAGAAATTATTTTATATTTATTTCCCCCTAAAGTGTCTAGTTCTAATTTAACTGGGTCTACAACATTTTCTTGGCTTACATTATGTAATTCATAGCTCGTTGTCATTCTACATTTTATACTGGTTCCATTTACAGAAAAATCATATATCCACTTTGCTTCTCTGCGTAAAACCTTATTCTCGATTATCTCTTGTTTTATGACTTTAAAAATCTCTTCTGGTATTATTGTTTTAAATAAACTATCAAATACATTGATATTTATAGCTTTATTTAGTTCGTTTAGCTCGGCTTGTTTTTCATTCTGCTGTGAACGTTCAAGTCTGTTAACTACAAATACCGTAATAAAAACTGCTGCTGCTAGACCATATAAAAAATTAATAACAAGACTTGAGACTTGTTTCCATAATGGATAAGTAACTTGCAAAGATGATATTTTAGTCCCATTAATATCAAGGATCGTTTTTGTACTTAATTCTACACTTATATTTGAAGATATCAAGTCTATAATAAAAGCGACTGAGGCTATACTAACAACTAATAATATATATTTTGATAATTCTTTTAGTTTCAATTTTATTCCTAATTTTGTATACTAGCGCCGTAACAAAAAATAAGCATTGCGAGTCCAGGACACTGTTTTTTGTGGGTGATTTTTCATTACCTCATTAGCTTTCGCCATCTCGCTTCTCAATAGCTGCTTTTGCTTTTTCTGGAAGGTCTGAATAAAACCCCTCTATCTCTTTTGGTTCGGTTATCATTTTATTTGCGATAAAGTTTATTAACTCAAATAGTTTTTTGACCCTTTCCGGCTCCTCTTGAAGGTTTATTTCGCCAGGATGAACAGCGTTATTTCCAGTAATACGGAGAGCATCTAAGGATTTCTGAACGAGGGGGTTCAGACCTTTTGAAACCATTTTCTTAATATCATCATTAATATTTTCACCTTTCTCTCCAAGCTGTTTACAAAGTTTTTGTAGAGCTAATCGAAGTAATGCAGCCGCCGACCTTGGAGAGTCAGAAAGTATTCTCGCAGCCTCTAAATAATCAGCTTTAATTTCCTCATCCAAATCTAGGTTAGGTGCAAGCACGGTTAGTTTTTTAGGATAAACAATATTCTCTTGGAACCAAATTATATGCTCACTGCATCGCTGACATTTAGAAATCACCCAGAAGGATGAAAGAGCCTCAATAAATTGTGTATTGCTATCGACAACACTTTGCCAAGGAAATTTATTGTTTGTAGCCAAATGAGAATAAAACTGCTGCGCATAAACATTGCAGTGAGGGCAGTGAAATTCTCCTTGTCCATAGGTTGGTGGAAAGTATTCTAGATGGCTCATGGTTCTTCCTTTATGAAGCTAACTGGCCGCGTAGCGAGCGGATAACTATTTATTAGTGCACATTTTATAGACATTAGCCTTAAGTAGGGCAATAGTTCAACAAATAATTTATATTACTATTTAACAAAACATGTCAATTTTAAAGAAAAGCTACCTTTATTAGCTAAAAGTACAAAAATGGTTCTATTCGAGATGTGTGGTTTAGAAGGAAATAGCCAATATCTGAACACTTTGTATGACTATTTGAAGATTCTGGCAATAGTACACAAAGTGTTCTACTATTTGAGGAGTTTGATATGCAGAATAAACCACAACTGTTTGATGTTGTAAGAGATGAGATTCGCGTTAAGCACTACAGCATTAAAACGGAATAAAATAGTTGAAAATGGGGTATAACCCCAAAAATTAGAGTAGCTGGTCGGCTTTGTAGGCTTTGATGACTTTGTTGTTGCGGTCGACGATCTCCATGGCGTAGCTGGTCTCGTTGGCGATGAGTTTGTACTCGTTCCAGCTGTCGCGTTCACGGACGAAGTGCTTGGAGAGCATGTCGTAGCCGTCTTTGTCGAGCAGCTCTACCAGTTTTTTTCGCTGCTCGTTGGTAAGCTGCGAAAGTTCGATCAGCGAAGATGAACCTTTCTCTTTCGGTTCACTCTCCTCGTCGATGGTGAAAAGAGGGTCGAGGAAGTTGTCGATAAAGGCGTACTTGTCGAACTTGACCAGATCTTCTGGCTGTTCGCCGACACCCACGTAGAGAATAGGGATGCGCATCGCGTGGGCGATACTGAAGATCGAACCACCCTTGGCGGTGCCGTCGAGTTTGGTGATGATGATGCCGTCGATGTCAATCATTTCGTTAAAGGCTTTCGCCTGCGCAATGGCCGAATTACCCTGTGTTCCGTCAAGAACCAAAATCTTGCGGTGCGGTGCACCGGCGTGCGCCTTGTCGCTGATACGGACGATCTTTTTAAGCTCGTTCGCCAGGTTGGTCTGGGTGTGGAGGCGGCCGGCGGTGTCGATGATGACACGGTCATAGCCTTTGGCCTTGGCCGACTCAATGGTGTCGTAGCAGACCGCAGAAGGGTCGTGGCCCTGACGGGAGGAGACAATAGGGACGTCGAGCTTGTCCGCCCAGCGTGTCAACTGCTCGATGGCCGCCGCACGGAAGGTATCGGCAGCGCCCAGCATGACGCGCTCACCCTTGTCTTTTGCCTGCTTGGCCAGTTTTGCGATGGTCGTCGTCTTTCCGGCACCGTTGACCCCGATGATGAGGTCGACAAAAGGTTTGGTGTACTCCGGCTCTTCGTAGTTGGCCCAGGCCATGGTTGCCAGCAGTTTGGACTCAAGCTGCGCTTTTGTGACCGTGTCTTCGTAGAGCTCGCGGAGAATGATCTCGATGAGGTCGTATTCGACGTCGGCTTCGAGCAGAATGTCTTCGAGGTCCTCTTTGGGAATGCGGGCCCGTTTTTTAGGGGCGACACTTTTCATCGCCTCTGTGGTTTTGTTAAGACCTTTTTTGAAAAAACTGAACATACTCTCTCTATTTTCCCAATGCTTTTTTAATGTCGCTTTCGATCATCTCTTCGGGCGTCTGACCGACATAGTGCGTAATATATTGACCGTCTTTGTACATGACCATCAACGGAATTGGAAAACGCTGTCCGACTTTGGTCGCTGAGGCGATAGCACGGTAAAGGTTCTCGTTCTCTTTTGAATTGACAATAACGTAGTCCGCACCGTACATATCTTTGAACGATTGCAACTCGGCATTTGTGATCTC
>NZ_JBFFOH010000194.1:0-4097 GCF_041562805.1 Sulfurovum sp.
ACCATAAGTGATCTCTACTGCTACAGGATCACAAGCGATACCGCCAACCTGTTGGAAATATGTAAACTGTGTTACTTCCATACCATCAAGCCACACTTCCCAACCTAGACCCCAAGCACCTAAGGTTGGAGACTCCCAGTTATCTTCTACAAAACGAATATCATGCTCTTGCAAGTTAAGTCCCAAGTACTCTAGAGACTTCAAGTAAAGCTCTTGAATATTGTCAGGACTAGGCTTGATAAGTGCCTGAAACTGATAATATGCACCCAAACGGTTAGGGTTTTCCCCATAACGTCCATCTGTCGGACGGCGTGAAGGAGCCACATATGCAGCAGACCAAGGCTGAGAGTCTAGACTTCTCAGTAGTGTCGCAGGGTGGAATGTCCCCGCACCGGAAGGGATATCATAGGGTTGCACAATATTACACCCTTGTTCAGCCCAGTATTGTTGTAGTTTCAGGAGTAGTTCACTAAATGTAATGGCATTATTATTCATCTGTTTTATCTCTTATATATTTATTATAGTATTGTTTCGATCTCAGAAGAGTCAAGCTCTACTTTTTTTGCTTTGCTAATCCTGTCTTCTTGTAGCTTGACCTTCAGTTCATCATCCTGCAGTGCCATGATCTCAATCGCTAAATACGCAGCATTGACTGCACCTGCTCTACCAATGGCAAGTGTACCTACAGGCAGACCTTCTGACATCATGACTGTACTTAAAAGTGCATCTTCCCCTTTGAGTGATCCTGCATCTATAGGTACACCAAGTACCGGCTTGGTGGTATGGGCCGCAACTTTACCAGCTAAATGTGCTGCCATTCCAGCAGCAGCTATGAATACCTGTGCCCCTTTTTTTTCTGCTGCTTGAATATAGTTTTTTGTTCTTTCAGGACTTCTATGCGCAGAGGTGACAACAAGCTCATACGGCACACCAAATTTTTGTAATGTCTCAGTACATTCAACCATTACCTCATAATCGCTTTTCGAAGCGATGACAATAGATACAAATTTCATTGTTTATCCTTTTCTGCTTTCTTTCTCCTTGAAGATAAGCAAAGCTCATCTTCAATTCCTCTCACTGAAGCTTCGCCATTGCTCAGTTTAATCATGTCCACTTCCTACTTTTTGTTCTAGCTTCATTGGTGTCGACACTTCAGTAAGTCCCTTTTTTTCTAACGCTTCTGCGATCTCACGTCTTAAGATAGTATATCCCGGCAACGCTGCAGGTAAGAGAATTTCATTCACATTCCCGCTATGGACACACTCCAGGACTTTACCATCTTTAGTCGTAAGCTTTTTAAAAGTGATGACATACGATCCTTCTATTTCTTCTATAGTACCAACATCGTTATCAACAAGTTCTACAGTAGTACCCACAGGTAAAACTATCTCCACAGAATCACCTACACATGTTTTGTCTTTACACTTCCATGACAAGCCATCTTCACTCACAAGTCCTGCAACCTGATGTGTACCATACTGTATAGAAAATTCATTTGACTCTGTATCATTACGGTCAAAAGGACGAGAAAGGAGATATGCATCTGTAAACCCACGATTTTGTGTTGTACCAAGTTCTTTCTGGTAGCGTTTTTCATCAAAATCAGAAGCATAAAAATCATCTATGGCATGACGGTAGGCTTTTGTAACCACACCAGCATAATATGGAGACTTTGTCCGACCTTCAATTTTAAGTGAATCGACCACACCTGATTTGAGTATCTCATCCACATGTGAAGCCATATTCATATCTTTGGCATTCATGATATACGTACCTATACCCTCTTCTTCATCCAATCTAAAAGTCGTACCAGACTCAGGATTATGTGCGTAGATCTCATAAGGGAAACGACAGTCATTTGCACAAGATCCACGATTGGGTACACGTCCTGTTTGTAAGGAAGAGATAAGACAGCGACCCGAGTAAGCAAAACACATAGAACCATGTACAAATATCTCTAACTCTAAGTCAGGAATATGTGTTTTTATCGCTTCACAATCTTTCAAACTTATCTCACGTGCCACAATGATACGCTTAACCCCTAAGTCATAATAAACCTCTGCATCCATCGCATTCATAACATTAGCCTGCGTCGAAAGATGTATAGGAATATCCGGTGCTATTTTGTGTGCTATCTTCACAACCCCTGGAGAAGACACGATCAGCGCATCGGGTTTAAGCTCCGCGATCTTAGCAATATGATTTTCATAAAGTTTCATCTGCGAATTAAAAGGAAATGAGTTCACGGTAGAGTAAACTTTTTTGCCACGTGCATGGGCATACTCTATCCCCTCAGCATAAGATTCTATATCGAACTCTTTACCTGAACGTATACGCAGTGAAAAAGTACTTGTTCCACCATATACCGCATCAGCACCATAATTTAGAGCAATTTTCATCTTTTCCAAATTACCTGCAGGTGCTAAAAGTTCTACTTTGTTTTGTGCTGTCATCTTTTGCCTAGTTGGGATTAATTTGCTCTTATTTTACCCTATTAGTGGTAAAAAACAGTTTTTATGTTAAAATCACCTTATGAATAAGACAACAAGAATAGACATACATAACCACACAACACGTTGTAACCACGCCGAAGGCACTGTTGATGAGTACATCCAAAAAGCCATAGAATTGGGTATAGATATTTATGGTTTTTCTGAACATGCCCCGATGGATTTTGATCCACATTACCGTTTGGCTTTTGAAGAGATGCAAGCCTATACAGATGATATATTAACGGCTAAAGAACGGTATAAAAATGATATCAATATACTCTTTGGTTATGAAGTGGACTATCTTCCGGGACATATGGATGATCGCATTTTACATGCAAAAGTAGATTACCTTATAGGTTCAGTACACTTCATAGACAAATGGAGTTTTGATAACCCTGAGTTCATTGCCGGGTGGAAAAACAAAGATATAGATGAAATATGGCAAGCTTATTTTGAAGCCACTGAAGCGATGGCAAAGTCCGGAAAGTTTGACATTGTAGGACATCTTGATCTTATCAAGGTATTTAAATTCATGCCAAAAAAAGATGTAAGAACTTTAGCTAAAGATGCACTTCAAGCCATTAAAAAGTCCAATATGGTTTTGGAGATCAATACAGCCGGCCTTCGTAAACCTGTGGGAGAGCTATACCCCTCACGCGCATTATTGGAAGAAGCGTATGCGTTAGATATCCCTATTACTTTCTCTTCCGATGCACATGCTGTGGATCAGATCGGGTTCAGTTATGACCTTGCAACAACACTTGCAAAAGAGATTGGATATAAAAAGGCTGCTACTTTTGAAGGTCGTGATAGAGAATTGGTTATTTTTTAAGCAGTAATAGAGAAACAACTAATTTATTAGTGGCTATAATATAGGGATAAAATTAAATTTAGGAGCGTTATAATGGGTAAATTTGTAGACAACACAGATGAGTTTTTTAAATATTGTGAAGAGAATGAGGTAGAATTTGTAGACTTTAGATTTACAGATATTAAAGGTACATGGCACCATATCAGTTATAGAATGAGTGCAGTAACAGCTGAACAACTAGATGGTGGTCTTCCATTTGATGGTTCATCTATCGAAAACTGGCAGCCTATCAACAAATCAGATATGCTTCTTAAGCCTGATGTACCTACAGCATTCCTAGACCCTTTTACTGCTGACAGTACTATCATTGTGATCTGTGATGTTTATGATATTTACAAAAATGACCTTTATGAAAGATGTCCAAGATCGATCGCTAAAAAGACTCTTAAGTATATGGAAGAGTCTGGTGTGGGTGATGAAGCATACTTTGGTCCTGAAAATGAATTTTTCATCTTTGAAAATGTTCAAATCTGGTCAGGTGTCAATGAATCAGGTTATAGAGTAGACTCTGAAGAGGGTGAATGGAACTACAATACTTCTTACGGAGAAGTAGGAAACATGGGGCACAGACCAGGTACAAAAGGTGGGTACTTCCCTACAATGCCAACAGATACGATGGTAGACCTCAGAGCTGAAATGATGCTCATCATGGAAGAAGTAGGTTTAACAGTAATGTTAGGTCACCATGAAGTTGCACAAGCACAAGGTGAGATCGGTATCAAATTTGGTGACAT
>NZ_JBFFOH010000195.1:0-4079 GCF_041562805.1 Sulfurovum sp.
ATCAAAGTGATCAAAGAAGATCTATTGAAAAGTACGATCGAGATCAATGAGATAGTGATCTTCTTCTCTATTATCGCCGGGATGAGCACCTACGGTTTCTGGGGAATGATATTGGGGCCGGCAATTACTTCATTTTTAATTGCAATTACTAAAGTATATATAGATTATAATCATAAAGAACAAAGTAAAATAACGACTTAAGTTAAACAAGGAACATATCATTATAAAAATACTCATTATAGAAGATGATCCAGAATTAGCACTCATCTTAACAAACTACCTTACGAAGTATGATATGGAAGTGATAGGTGCGGAAGACCCGTATATAGGGCTTTCACTTTTAACGCAGCATGAGTTTGATCTGATCATTTTAGACTTGACTCTGCCTGGTATGGATGGCTTGGAAGTGATCCCTAAAATACGTGAGATAAGTAATATCCCTATTATAATTTCTTCAGCCAGAGATGATATCACAGATAAAGTCATTGGCATGGAACGAGGCGCTGATGATTATATGCCAAAACCTTATGATCCTAGAGAACTTGTGACACGTATTAAAACGATCTTAAGACGTACTCACAGTGCGGATGAGAAAGCAGTAGAGGTAGAAGCACTTTTTGTTGCTGATCCTAAAGCCAGAGAGATCAGATTTAAAGGGCATTCATTAGAATTGACTGCGGCAGAGTATGATATCTTAGGCATGCTCTTGCAACATAAAAACGGCTCAGTCTCAAGAGAACAGCTTTTATATGAAAGTGAACATATTGATGATGACAGTTCTATTAAAAATGTAGATGTTATTATCTCACGAATACGACAGAAGATCGCGAAAGTAGATCCTGATAATATCTATATTAAACCTATTCGTGGTGTAGGATACCTTTTAACTGACAGAGTATGAGAAACTTATCTGTAACAACCTTTATCCATATACTTTTCTCTTTAGCGATCTCTATCTTGATCGCTACTTTTTTACTTTTTCTCTCCTGGGATAAAGACCGACATAAGATCGAAGAGTACAAACGTTATCAACTTATCTCCATCACTTTTCTCTCAAAACTGCAGCTTAATCCAGGGAAAGAAGCCTTGGATGCACTCTATAAAGACTTACGGGTAAAGCCAGTCATACAGAAGAAAAGCATAAACATAAAAAAACAGATAGAAACAGAAGGTGAAACAGTATTTACCGGAGGTTCTTCTTTAGGACAAGTAAGGGTATTTAAAATAGAAGATAAACATTATATCTATGTACAGCGTATGCAACACAATCTTTTATTAGAAGATGACAGAGCTGAGAATTATTATTTTGAGATCGCTATCGCCTTAGGTGTTTTTCTCATTGGACTGCTTCTGATACTTTATTTGGCTGTTTTAAGAAAGCTTTATCCTCTCAAAAAATTACATAAACAGATACAAAGATTTGCTCAAGGTGATATGCAGACACGAATCACTTATCTCTATGATGACGAAATAGGTAAGATCGCAAAAAGTTTTGATGATGCCATTGTGCATATCAATGCTTTGAGCTCTTCCAAAAACCTTTTTATGCGGAACTTGATGCATGAGCTGAAAACACCTATTACCAAAGGGCGTATCGTTGTTGAGATGATAGAAGATGAAGCAAGTAAAAAGATACTTATACGTGCCTTTGAACGTATGAATGAACTTATCTCAGAACTTGCAGAGATAGAGAGGGTGACCACACAAAGTTTTGAACCTACTTTTGAGTATGTCATGCTTGATGAAGTCACACGAAGAAGTCAAGAACTTTTGATGATGACTAAAGATAGCGTTACTATAGATGTGAAAAATATCGCTTTAGCCACAGATGTAAAACTACTCTCCTTGGCCATTAAAAATCTATTGGATAATGGTATAAAGTACAGTAAAAATAAACATGTGACCATGAGATCAGTAGGGGATAGTTTGGAGATCAGTTCTAAAGGTGAAAAACTTCAACATCCTTTGTCTTATTATGTCGAGCCTTTTTCTCAGGAAGAAAAAAGAAGTTCCGGTTTTGGATTGGGGCTTTATATTGTGCATAATATTTTGGAAAAATTAGGTTGTGGGTTAGAGTATAAATATGTAGACGGATACAATATTTTTGTGATAAGGGCAGGAGATGCCTGCCGGTTTGGCTAGCCCTTAAGCGACTCTGATATAAGTTCTAATGGATTTTTGAAGATAGTTTCTACTTCTGCATTGTTCATCGCTTCACTGAGTTGCATCCTACAAGCAGAACACTCTGCACTGACGTAGTGTGCTTTGGTCTCTTTGATCATGGCTGCCTTTGGTTTTCCTGCAGCCTCAGCAAAATGAAACTTCTCTGTTTGCATCGTTACGCCACCAAAACCACAACAACGGTTAGGATCACTCATCTCCACCATCGGATAGTTAGGTGCCAGAAGGTTACGGGGTTGCTGGTAAATACCCTGTACTTTTCTTGCATGGCAAGGGTCATGGTAGGTGACAGCTTCATCAAACTTTTTACCCTTGTCTTTGAGTATTTGTTGTAAGTCTGTGTTGTCATCCAGCCATGCTGTAGCCATATAGATCTTTTCAGCTACTTTTTTTGCACGTGTCTCCCACTCCGGCATATTGTGATTTTTGAAAAAGACTTCCCAATCATGTGTTATCATTGCTGAACAAGTCGCTTCCGGGATGAGCATAGCATCACATTCATCCATAAAGCTTTCAAAGTATTCTATGTTTTTCTTGGTCATGTATTCTACAGAGCTCATATCCCCTGTAAAATAAGCAGGCGCACCACAACAAAGTTGTTTTTTTGGGATAAAGACATCAATATTTAGTTCTTTCAGTATGTGAACCAAACTGTCCCCGATCCCTGTGTAATTATAGTTTGCCAAACATCCTATAAATAGGGCTATGCGTGTGTTCTTTTTTCCCTGAATAGGTGCAGGGATCTCTTCAGGGTAAGAGTTTAAAAAACTGGTTTTAGCCATAGATGGAAGCAACCTGCCTTTTTTAACCATAGGTAGAGAGAATCTTGCACGTAGACCTCTGTCTTTGTCATCTTGTGCTAAGGCACAGGTTTTAAACATGTATCCGAACTTCATCACAAAGTCCATGATCTTACGGTTACGTAACAGGAAGAAGAAGCCGCGTTTAAACCATGCGATACCAAACTTGTCTGCGATATCCGCACGCACTTCTTCAATGACCATATCTGTAGCCAATGAGTTAGGACAGACATCAACACAATTGGTACATAAAAAACAACTTTCAAAGATGTTTTTAGCATTTTTGTCTAATTCCAAGTGGCCTTGTTGATAGGCACCCAAAAGCTCTATGAATCCACGTGGAGATGTTGTCTCATCCGGGTTGACCTGGTGGATCGTACATACGGGGATACATTTTCCGCATTTGATGCAGTCATCACTTGTTTCAGAAAAGTTAAAAATTTCTTCGATTTTTTTACTCATTGTTTTTACAGTTTCCTCTTATACTATGTTTTCTTTCCATTTTTTAAAAGCGCTCTGACCGAAGGGATGAAGTACCCTTGGGGTGAGGCAAAAAGCGTCAATCCTCTAGAATCGCTCCGATTTTCTGGCACTAAATGCCGATACCCTCCGTCGCTAAAGCGTAAGTGGGGTGCAAGTAGGCGCGTTCGGGTCGACATTATTTATGGCGTATTATACCGTTTTCGAAAAGCTCTTTTTACTTTGTCCATACTTCTTCATATAGGCATCAAATGGCATGGCTATGTTTCGTATGAGCAGGGTACCTGTGGTGCTTACGGTTATCTTATCCTCTGTGATGCTAACCAAGTCGGCTTCAACAAACTCCTGCAGTGCTTCCAATGCATCTGCAAAGTATGTTTTGAAGTCTATGCCATGCTCCGCTTCTACTCTTTTCATATCGATGGAAAAGTTTGCCATAAGTTCCATAATGACCGCTTTACGGAGGAAGTCATCATCACTAAGGTTTACCCCTCTCTCAAAAGGAAGTCTACCTGCATCGAGTGCCGCTTCATAGACTTTCATGTCTTTGGTGTTCTGAGCATAATAATGTTCACCCTCACCAATACTGGTAAGTCCGATACCTACAAGATTTGCACC
>NZ_JBFFOH010000196.1:0-4023 GCF_041562805.1 Sulfurovum sp.
CGCTCTGGCTACCGTAAATCCCCGCGCTCTCAGCGGTTTTTCGTCGTAAAGGTCAGTTCGCCCAAGCTTTTGCTTGGAAAAGCTGCAACTTTTAAAATATTGAGACAACACATTGTTTATACAAGGTGAGAACGGGGAAAAATAGATTACTTTTTTACGTTGGCTTTATCTCTGACTCTCTTGTCGCTACCAAGACTTAGAGGGCCAGACTACTCAAACAAGGAACGATCAATCATCTATTACGCAGAGTAAAGATGAAAATTAATATTTGTAACCTCGTATCTATCCCACACCACCTAAAAATAGACTATACGTTTGATGAGATGAATAAACTAAGCTTTGTCAATTTGATAACATTTGAAAGGTACAAGTCTATAAACTATAAAAAATACAATAGGTAATAACAACAATAATACTATTATTGGAAGCAACTCAACAAATAGACTTACTTCCTTTCCACTCATAAAGTATTCTCTTACCACTTCCAGTAAAAAGACAAAAGGGATTATCACATAATAAATGTTGTCATGTTTGACTTCATCTACAATTTTAGATGAACAGTGCTTGCATTTTATTATTCTGCCTTTTTCTGTGTGATGTATTTTTTTCTTAAAATTTAAAACTTCATATATATAGTCTTTAAACGTAAAGTCCTTCTTACAACAGGGACATTTTCTTGAATTCATAGATCTTTTCCTATTTTATGCATTACGTTGTTGTCTTTAACTTTTTGCAATAATTCTTCCAGTTCTTTTTTTCTTTTTTCACAAGTATCATTATACTTATACGCTTCAAGGTTACAATCATTATTCAGCTCTAGTAATCTCATAGAAGAAAATTTATAGTTAATGTCATTGTTTATAAATAGACGGTTAGTGGCTTCTACAAAGTTAATTACATTAGAGGGATCATATCGTACTTTTAATACTTGATTATTCTCTATCCATAAGAGGCTGCCTTTCATGCTATACCTCACGTCAGGTAAACCCAAAACTTGGATAGCCTCATTTACAGTCAAACCTATTAATTGATCATTGTCCCAGCGGTTATGTTGTATTTGAAACTTTTCCCAAAAGATACCTATTGCTATTCCAATAATAAATAATAAACCGATTAAAAATAATCGCATATTATTTTCCAGAATCATACGGATAGATCATATTCCCTCTTTTTATCATCACCAAGTTGCTCTTGGAATGCATGCATACCTGTTTAATTTTTTTCAATTAAGATTATACCCGTTAAGCCCTCATAGTCTCCGGCGCTGCTGTTTGGACCATGTCGTGCTGTTCTCGTTTCGTCACTTATATGATGGAGTGCAGACAGCAATATATATGATGACTAGGCTATTATATACATTCCTCCTCGGGAGAGGTGGAGCGAGAAATGTGGGAACTGGGGGAACTGGGGGAACTGGGGGATGTGATTTTCGATAAAAGTAGTGGGTTGTCACCTTCAGAAGTGATGGGAATGAGGAAATTTAACCGAGAAGAGTCGGTTGATGTAGATTGATTTCTAGTGAAAGCCGTTTATAAATAATGAGCTAGAGAGGCTATTTATATTAAAAGAAAAAAGTGTCATCACAGATATAGAGTTTATAGCGTTAAAAGCTGAGTTACGTGTATAATAGCAGTGTGTAGTTTAGTGACAAAATATATAAAGTATATACCATATTACGTTATTGTTAACACCCCTATGCTATGATAACTATACCGTCAATATAAAACAATGTAATTTTATGTTTGATTTTGTTTATTACGTCAGGCATAGAAATTGCATTAATGTAAGATATGTTACTTAAGCTTTATTAACATTTATTGTAAATAATGTTTAACATAAACAAAACAAATTGTAGATATAATTCCGCAATTTTTAAGGAGGTGGCATATGAGTGATAAACTTAGAGCATTTGTTCTTGGCTTTACAAATGCATTTACCCCAATTGATTACTCTGAATTAAATAAAGTCGGAGATATTTCAAAACGTATTAACAATAAAACAGCTAAAAACAGGAAGTTGACCAGTGAGAAAATTAACAAAATCACAACGAAAAGCGGTCAACGAGAAAGCTTCGCATCAGCAGCATTCTGAACAAGAAACCCAACACCTAACCCAAAATAACATCTATCATCTTGGAGCTTCAGAGATAGATGCTCTCCATAGAATGCAAAACGATCACCCTGAAATTGTTGATAAAATACTTGGTTTTAAGCAACAAGAACTTGACTTACAAAATGATATTATTACAATAGAAAAAAATGAGCAAGACAAAAGAATAAAAGAAGTGCCTTATGTGAGAACCTATGCTTTTATTGGTCAATTTATGGCATTTTCTATTGCAATATTATCACTTTCAGGTGCTGCATATTTTGGTATGCATAAACAGCCAATATTAGCAGGACTATTTTTAACATCAACAGTTCTTGTAGCCGCTGTACAGTACATTAATAAAAGTGACAACAAGAAATAACTGTTTTTTATACCTATTACATGTAATTAACGCTTAAACTATAAGCGTATTTTCCTCAAACATCTTCAAAAGTAACCCGAATTCAATTCACAAGATATTATGACAATTTTACATAACTTAAGTATAGGTATCACACAACCCTTATTTTTTGATTTATGTTACATATTTAAAAAGCTGTCAGGTGTAAGACGTTCCACCGCCTCAAAACCTTTTGTTTTCATAAATGACATATGGTGGACAAAGTTACTCATAGAGTCTGATGGATCAATATAGTCCATATTAAGTGACTGTAAAGTATCACGTGCTACCGCGACTGATAATATTGGAGATTCTTCAATGTGTCCTGTTTTACTATTTAACAGTTTGTCAACTGCTGTGACAAAAACCATTTCGTCGGGTAGAATTGAAAATAATTCATTTGCTACTCTCAGTACACAGCTACATACATAGTCTTGGTACAGTTCATTAAATTGGCCTTTCGGCATTTTCTTGACAGACACGCGACCACTTTTCAACAAACTTTTGGACTCGCTTGGAATAATATCAGCACCATGAACTTTGATTGTAACATCTACTATTGAATTATTGTTTACATTAAATGATAGACTCGATCCTAGGGTAGAAATTTCTGAAAAAGGATTGATGTCCTCAATAACTGCAAGTTTTGTCTTGGCATCATTGTTCAAGACTTTTTGAGCTAATTCAGTGTTGTTGCTCCAGTCTGCGCATTTTTCTTTCCATTGTTTTATGTCTACTATATACGCTGACTCATCATTTCTGATGGCTACTTTCACATCATCTGCCAACTTTTGGCGTTTAACGGCTTCTCTCTTAAAGATTCGGTCAATAAGTCCAGGATGATAGTTACTCTCAGTTGTTTTGGCTTTCTCTTCATGTATGTTGGATTTTTCAGGTTTTTTTGGTTCTGGACTTATTGCAATCTGTTTCCAATCAATAGGACTACTACAATCTTTATGCATTGATTGAATTATATCTATATGGTTTTGATAAGCATCAACTTCATAAGATGCTTGTTCTAATTCTTGCATCTTATGATATTGCTTTTGCTGTTGTTCCAGTTGACGTTGTCGGCGTTTGGCATCTCTTTCTGCTGCTTTAGCTGCAGCATTTATTGATCGGATTGCACCTCTCCATCCCATTTAATGTCCTTTTTTAATTATTAATCATATTGAGTTCAAGATAATTAGACTTATAACTTACTGCTGCGAAAACATCGCCATCATAGTTGACAACATCGTAAAGACAGAGATCCACATAAGAAGGTGCAGGGCGACGGCGAGCCAGATGGCCCAGTCGTTGACGCCGCCGACGGCGCGCATGGTCTCGATGCGTTTCTGTTCGTCTGCAACTGCGGCTTCGATCTCCGCTTTTTTAGTTAGGTAGGTCTTGTAGACGAAATAGGGGGCGAGGCCTCCGGTGAGAATCCAGACGATGAGGCCGCCGAAGGGAATGGCGAAACTGACGATGGTCAGAAGAAAAAGGCCGAGGGCAGGGAGGTAGGCTTTGCGGTAGAGCAGGTAGAAGACGCCGCC
>NZ_JBFFOH010000197.1:0-3955 GCF_041562805.1 Sulfurovum sp.
CTTGGCAAGCTCAAGGAGATAGTACCGGAGTTTGTACATAGACCATAAAAATCATTGAAGTGAATTTTAAAGTTAAAAATTCACTATTAAATCAAATTTATGACATAAATATGACATTATTATATTATAATTTGATTTTTAATAAGACAAAGAATAAAATAGTGTAATATATACATTAAAAAACAAGGGAAAAGAATGAATAAAGTAGTACTTTCAGTATGTACGGTAATGGCGATGAGTAGTTTAGGATTTGCAGGGGGAGACATGAAAGATGTAGAACCTGCTGTGGTACCTGTAGTTGAAGTAATAGAAGAAGAGAAGAACTTCTATGTGGGTCTTGGACTTTCTGCTCTAAGTACACGTGAAGGTTCTTTGGACTTCTTTGATGATAAAGATGATCAAGACAGAACAGGAAACCTTGCATTCCTGGCTGGATATGAGTTTAACCCGTATGTGGCTGTAGAAGGTCGTTATTCGACATATATAGCTGAAGAGGATTGGCTGAATAGTGATACATGGGGGATCTATCTTAAGCCTCAATACCCAGTAAATGAAGATTTCAATGTCTATGCACTACTAGGATTTGGTGGTATGTCAGTTGATGGCGTAGATGGTTTTGATATGGATGTAGATGATACTGGATTCCAATGGGGTTTAGGTGTAAGTTACGGTGTGGCAGAAGATTTTGCGATCTTTGTTGATTATGTTAGTATCGCAAGTGATATGGATGCGGATGCATGGTTCGGAAGACCTACTGATGTGGAAGTAGATGCAGATGCAATTACAGTCGGTGTAACATATAGCTTTTAATCTTCTCTTTTCGAGTCATATAAAGACGACTCGAAGAGAACAATTCTTATATCGTTTTGATATAAAACACCAGTAATCTCATATATGAACTTTAAGAACTCCAAGGAAGAAAATGAATACAGATAACATGCAAATAGATGAAGAAGAAATAGATATCAAAGAGATCTTCCGTACTCTATATCGATATAAAACTATGATATTTCTTCTGGTTATTTTATTTGCGCTTGTCAGTAGTTATTATGCTTATTTCAAACCCAATGTGTATCAGGCTTCGGCTACTGTAGAGGTAGGTTTGGACCAACGTGGTTCCGGAGGTCAGGATGTGCTTGCAATGGCAATGGATTCTGGCAGTATGAATGCGGATACAGAGATGGATATCATTAAGTCAAGATTTTTGACTGAGAAAGCCCTCAAAAAAGTAAACTTTACTCATCGCTATTATACGACCAAAAGATTTAAAGAGTTCGAACTTTATAAAGAAAGTCCATTTCAAGTGGGTATGAATAAAGGGTATGATATATCCTTTGACTTTTACCCAGTAGATGAAAAAAGTTATCGTCTGGTAGTAGTAGAAGCAAAAGATGAAAATGGTACTGTTTGGTCTTATGATGAAACCCTTCCTTATAGTGAGGAGATAGTCACAGAACATTTTCATCTTAACATTGTAAAGACAAAAGAGCCCAAGGATGCACAGTACAGATTTGTGATCATTGATCCTGAAAACATAGGAGGCTATGTTCAGGGAGGTGTAAGTGTAAGTCAAAAATCAAAGTATTCTACTATGCTTGAGATCTCTTATGAAGATAATGTACCTTTGCGTGCCAAAGAGTTTGCCAATGCTTTAGCTGAAGCATATATACAGCAGAACATAGAGAAAAAAACAAAAGAGGCAACACGTACACTTACTTTTATCGATAAACAGTTGAAATTCATCACTGAAAACCTTAAGGGTTCTGCCATTAAACTGGAAGAATTTAAAAAAACTTCCAATACGATAAATTTAAGTGCCAAAGCTGAAAATATCATCCGACAGATGAGTGCACATGAAACAAAATTGGCAGAGATAACTATACAGCAAGAGATGTTGGATACACTTTACACACAGGTACAGTCTGGTAAGGATCTTGAGAGTATCGCAGTAGCTAATATAGACAGGGAAGGGTCGGCACTCTCAAGTATAGTTAAAGAGCTTCAAGATGCTATCATTCAAAAGAAGATCTTGCGTGAAGACTATACTGAAATGTCAACTAAAGTGAGTAAACTGACCAAGACGATCGAACAGCTTAAAAAGGTTATGGTTGACACGATCAAAAACCTTAGAAAAAGTATAAAAGAGCGTAAAGTTCTGCTTGAACAATCTATTGCATCGCAGCAGAAACTTTTAAATACACTTCCTGCTGATGAGAGAATGTTTGGACAGTTGCAACGTAAATTTGTGGTGAATGAGAAGATATACTCCTACCTGTTGGAGAAACGATCAGAGACAGCGATCGTCAAAGCATCTACAGTCTCGAAGAATAGGATCATCGATAAAGCGCTTCTCCCGAAAGGTCCTATCAAACCTAAGAAAAAGTTGATCGTACTGGTAGGTTTGATCATGGGATTGATCCTGGGGATCGCACTTGCCTTTTTGCGAGACTTCCTGGATGATCGTATAAAAGAGGAAGAGGATGTCACAAAGGTGACAGGTGTACCTATACTTGGTACTATTCCGAATATGAAAGAGGATGATAATACGGTCCAGGTATTTTCATCTCCGAAATCTGCTTTAGCGGAATCTTTTAGAAATCTGCGTACCAATTTGCAATTCATGGCAAGAGAAAAGAAGGCTCATGTTATCGCAATCACTTCAACTGTTGGTGGAGAAGGTAAGACAACGACATGTATAAACTTAGGTGGGATCATGAGTATGGCAGAAAAGAAAACAGTAGTACTCAATCTTGATATGAGAAAACCGACACTTCATCAAAAATTTGGACTTAGTAATGCTAAAGGTATGAGTACTTTGCTGGCTGGGCATACGGCTTTAGGTGAGGTGATACAGCATACTGAGTATGATCATTTGGATATTATCACTTCTGGACCGGTGCCGCCAAATCCGAGTGAACTGATACAAAGTGAACTGATGGAAAAAATACTGGAAAAACTAAGAGAAGTTTATGATGTGATCATCCTTGATACTCCTCCTGTCGGTCTGGTAACAGATGCAAGAACTTTGATGCATTTTGCAGATACAAGTATCTATGTGCTTAGAGCAGATTACTCTAAAAAAGGTTTTTTACGCAGTGTTGAAAAACTCTCTAGAGAAGAGATCAGTGGTTTAGGCATCTTGCTTAACGATGTTAAAATGACTAGAAATGGCTATGGCTATGGTTATGGCTATGGCTATGGATACTATGAGGAAGACAAGGATTAAAATGCAGTACAGTGAGACACTAAATGTCGAATCGGGTGAAAAGTGATATTTCCTTTTTTTAAAAAACAAAAAGAGCCAAAGAGAGGACCTATTCTAAATGTTGATCTTCATTCCCACTTCATACCAGGGATTGATGATGGTGCACAGACTATGGAAGAGAGTCTTTCTCTTTTGAAAGAGATGGAAACTTTAGGCTACAAGAAAGTGATCACCACACCTCACATTATGGTAGATGTCTACCGAAATACACCCAAGATAATCAAAGAGGGACTGGACTCTTTAAGAGAAGCAGCAAAAGATGAGGGGATTCAACTGGAGATAGAAGCTGCGGCAGAGTACTATCTTGATGAAGGTTTTTATGATCATCTGCATAGTGGTAAAGTGATGAGTATCAATAACAAATACCTTCTTTTTGAAACCTCTTATGCCTCGAAGCCTCTATAGCTTGAAGAGATGATCTTTGAAATTTTAGCAACAGGATATATACCGCTTATGGCACATCCTGAACGTTATCGTTATGTTAGAGATCCTCTAAAAGAGTACAGCAGATTTAAAGAACTTGGCGTACTGTTTCAGCTTGACTTGAACTCTTTGGGTGGGCACTATGGTAAAGATGCTAAGAAAAAAGCAGAGATACTTTCTGGAAATGGGATGATCGATTTCTTAGGATCTGATGTACATCATCTTAAACAGACAAAATTTTTGGATGAAGTATTTTACAGTGAGGAC
>NZ_JBFFOH010000198.1:0-3948 GCF_041562805.1 Sulfurovum sp.
CGAGTAACGAAGCTGTTACAGCGACATTGAGAGACTCAACACCACGTTGCATAGGGATGGCTATGCTTTTATCACATACATCCTCTACAGGCTTACTAACACCTTCGCTCTCGTTACCCAGAACAAAGATAGTCTTGTTGCCATAGCTTTGATCTTTGTAACTCTTTGAAGCATGGGATGAGAGCGTATAAAGATCTGCACCCTCACCCTGAAAAGATCGTAGCGTCTTTGTAAGGTTACTCGTTTTAATGATAGGCATTTTAAAAAGTGTACCTGCACTTGCTTTTATGACCAGTGAAGATATCTGCGCTCCGCCTCTGGTAGGAAGCAAGATAGCATCTACATCTCCTGCGGCACAAGAACGGATGATCATTCCCAGGTTTTGTGGGTTCGTTACACCATCAAGTGCGATGATACGATAACTTTCATGTGCATCCATAAAGCTATTTTCATCTTCCATAAATTCTAAAACCATATCAAGGGCAACCCCTTGGTCTTGTTTCGCATTTTTGGAGATGCGAGAGAGTGCCTGTTTGTCGTGGTACACAACTTCAATCTCTCTTTTTTTAGCAATGTCTTTCATTTGTTCAAGTACATCAGCATCTTTGTTTGACTTTGAGAGATGCAGTTTATGGATGGTGATACTTTCATCTTCAAGTGCTTCCATCACAGGATTACGTCCGTAAACAGTGAGCACTTTATCGTAGAAAGATTTTTTAGCTATATATTCAGGCGAATCCTCTGTAAAAGTATTTGCCACTTATCTTTCACCATTCCAGGCTATCTTAGGTTTTCCATTTTCATCAAAATCAACTGCAGGCATACCCATAATGTTATACCCGGCATCCACATAATGGATCTCACCGGTCACACCAGAACTTAGGTCAGAAAGCAAGTACATACCTGAGTTTCCTACTTGGTTGATGGTTACATTCTCTTTCAAAGGAGAATGCGCCTGGTTCCATTTGAGCATAAAGCCAAAGTCACCTATACCTGCAGCTGCAAGTGTCTTAATAGGACCGGCTGAGATTGCATTTACACGGATACCGTCTTTACCAAGGTCTTCTGCCAGGTATTTTGTTGTCATCTCTAAAGCTGCTTTAGCCACACCCATAAGGTTATAGTTAGGGATGTACTTCACTCCACCGTAGTAGCTAAGTGTCAACACTGAAGACGAACTGGAAAGGATAGGTTTTAACTCACGTACGATCTCTATGAGTGAATAGACAGAAATGTCCATAGCCACATCAAATGCTTCTTTAGAAATCTCATAAAAACGACCACTCAAACCCTCTTTAGGTGCAAAAGCAATAGAGTGAACGATGAAATCTATCTCTCCCATATCTTTTTCAAGAGATTCTTTAAGTGCTTTGATCTCTTCTGGCTTACTTACATCACAAGGATAAAGTCTTGCGCCACAATCTAAGTCTTCTGCGATAGGAGCCAGTTTTTGCTCAAATCTTTCATTTAAAAAAGTAATAGCCATCTCAGCACCCTGCTCTTGACAAGCTTTTGCGATACCGTATGCGATAGACTTTTTGTTGGCGATGCCTAAAATAACACCTTTTTTGCCCTTCATGACCATATATGTACTCCCTTAAAATTAATTCTCATATTTTACCATTATTGCGTTAAAATGTACATCTATTTTCTAACAAACTAAGGCTATGAATGAATAAAATACTTATTATCAGTACAGGTGGCACATTTAATAAGGTATATGACCCAATAAAAGGTGATTTTTCTATAGATAATACGTCTCATGCACTGGAGCAGATAGCATCCAAATGGCTTTGTGAATTTAATATCGTTAACATCATCGGTAAAGACAGTCTAGATATGACCAATCACGACAGATTGGAACTATTGGCCACTATCAGTCACTCTGAGTATCATCATATACTCATCGTGCATGGAACAGATACAATGGATGTTACAGCTGAGTATCTAGCAGATGCGGATTTGGAAAAGTGTATTGTCCTCACTGGAGCTATGGTTCCATACAGTGTAGACCCTGTAGAAGCTACTGCAAATCTATCTTCAGCTTATGGATACATAAATGCTTTGGGACAAGAAGGTATTTTTATCGCTATGAATGGTGTCATGGGGCCTTATGAAAAGGTAAAAAAAGACAGAAGCAAAGGCCGGTTCAGCCTATAGGAACACTACAAAGAGTGTTCTGTTACTTATGATTATCTACAGTTGGGGGAATGATCTCTCCTGAAGCCTGCATGCTTAATGCTTCGGGGTATTTTTTATAGTGTTTTCGTACTGCATTAGCTAAAGCTTTTTTAGTCTTTACGTCTACTGGTGTCGGTGTCTCATTAGGTAGTGCTTTGAGTAATGCCTTGACTAGGATATCTTGAGGTTCAGGCATTTTTTCTACCCATGTAGCCAGTATATCTCTGTTCACATGAGAAGGTATAGAACCCATGATACCTACATCATTCTGGTCATGTACCAGTAAGCCTGATGTTGTACCTCTATCCAATGTAAGTACCTGGAAAAGATAGAGTGTATGGTACGCCAGTTGTTCTTCTTTATCTTCTTGTGTAAATGTAGGATATTCAGCCAGTTTTGCAGAAATAATAGCGATATATGTGTCTATGACCCTTTCACCAACTTCCAATACAAATGCTTTATCTTCTTCAAAATTTCCACTATTGTAACCTTCGAGATAGTAATGGCTTACACCACGATGTCTTCCAAGTACAGGAATATGGAAATATCTGTCACCCTGTGCAGCACCCTCATCATAAAGTTCACCTGTAACTTTTTCAAGTATTTCAGAAAAACGCTTTTTATCTGACTCAGATTCGCCTATGATCGAAGGGTTTAGGTCAGCCATCACACGCCAATACCCTTCTCCATCTCTCATCTGTGTCCAAGAGATGTGCATATGCATGGAAGGTACATGCGGATTACTCGGGTGAATTATTGTAGAAATTGCAGTAGCCGAACCTAATTTTTTCTTTTTGTCATCATCATAATGTACCTGAGAGAAATTAACAGAAGCTCTGTCAAATACAACAGCATCTCTTGCTTCATAACGTACACCACCACCATGTTTACCCCCATCACGTCCCCATGAAACTGCTTCACAGGATTTCCCTGCTCCAAACTTCAAAGAAATCGAGTTTAATTTTGATACAAAATAGGCCTGTAATCCGTTTACAAGACTACTTGCTTCTTTTGCCTGTGGTGATTTTGCAGGGATTATCATAATAGCTGACCTTTGTTTTTAAATTTAGAATTCTCTGATTATATCATAGTAAGTTTTATTTCATTTTGATACAATAAGCCCATTAATAAATTACTATAAAGAAGCACAATGAAACGACATTTTATACTGGTAGCATTTGTTGCACTAGGGCTCTCAGGATGTACAAGCTCTATGGACTATCTCATAGAAGCAGATGAACCTACAAAACCAAGTCAGCAAACTCAAACTCAAATAACATCGACACAATACGACTATGAAGAGCCAACTCCTGAAAAAAAAGAGGCTTATGAGAAGAAAATGAGAGGCATAGCCTCAGGCATTAAAGATGATCCTAATTATCAAAGACTTGCTCTTAATACGCCTGAGAAAAAAGAGTGGTTTAAAAAATTGACCTACAGACTGTGGGACAGACAGATCACACGACAGCAGTTTATCGCTGAAGGGTTAAGTAGATACCCTGATCATGGATATGAACTTAATTTCATTGTCAGAGGCTTTACCTTTGACTAAGCATAAGGAATCGGGTCTTTACTTCCCGCTTCTTTAAACCCTTTCAATCTTAATCTACAGCTGTCACAGACACCACAAGCCATCTCTTCAGATTTATAACAACTCCACGTATCTTTCAATGGTACATCAAGCTCTAAAGACTTTTGCACTATCTGACTTTTCTTCAAAGCCACCAATGGCATCTTTATCTCTAAATTCGTTTCATCTTTTGTACC
>NZ_JBFFOH010000199.1:0-3930 GCF_041562805.1 Sulfurovum sp.
ATTTCTCCTTTTCTTAATAGTTTTTTGTGCATGCATTGTAATAGTTTTTTGTTAAAAAGTCAAGATGGTTATTTGAAATTATTTAATAAAGTTTAGTCATATTAACTAAACTATATGTTATGTATCTATTTTTTACTTTTTTTTATAATTTTTTTCTTATACTCATTGACAATAAAGGTATCTTTGGTTAAAATTCCGTCTCTTCACAAAGATGTCAAGGTAGCTCAGCTGGTTAGAGCGCTGGTCTCATAAGCCGGAGGTCGAGGGTTCGAGTCCCTCTCTTGACACCATTGAAATAATCAACAACCCCTTATTTACTTAACTTCCTGAAGATTAATCACAATATTGTCACGCGTTTACTTCTCTATATTTTGCGCCGGAGGTCTCAACTTTTGTCCAAAAAAGGTTTTAGAGTTATATTCACAATTATGTTTCTATAGACCTAATGCTTGTTTGGTAATATTAAAATTACTTTCAAGATAACTAAGTACAATCCATAATGATAAAAAAATTACTTATACTTGCAGGATTATGTATCGTTGTAAATCCGTTCATAATTTTGACTGCAGTTTCTCTCTTTCTCCTCACAAAACAATACCAGGAACAGCTAGAAACATCTCGTTCCTAAGCCTGAAGTCGATGGTTAGGGTCTCTCCTTGACACTACTCAAATAATCACAATCCCTTTATTCAATGCATCTCCAGACAAATTATTGAAATAATTCACGTACCTATATTTTCCTATTTTTAAGTCAGAGGTCTACACTGCTTTATATATGTTTATCAAACTTTATCATCTGGTACTTCTCTTCCTAATTTCCTCTTAACATTGTTATCTGCTTTTACAAGAAATTTAGAGGAGTACCATACTATAGCAATCCATATAGGTGATGCCAACAATGTAGCAAGTAGAGCTGAGTCTATTAGGTTATATACAGTTATTCCTATCACTGCCAATGAACCAATAATGGCAATAAAAGACATAAACGCATAAACCACCTTCCATAAATAAAATAGTATGTTTTGTTTTGTCATTCTCATTCCTTTTTTTATTGAGTGAAGTATATCAAATCTTATATATGAGTATAGGTGATTAGGTTAGAAGATGATCTACAAAATTGGACAAAATAACAAGATTGAATAGCACAATGCATAGCTCTAGATGATTATATGTAGATTTCTAAATTGAGAATAATATTGTATGTAAATACGATAAAGGTAGACTAGAGAGTTTTAGATGTACCTTTATCTATGTAATATGAAGAGTTACTACCTAGCACTGGAAGGGATACCAAATACACAACTAATGCCTAAGGTGGTTGGAAGTCTAATTATTTGACTTTTGTATTCTCTTCAAGTTTTATGTTCTCAGGGTTCATGAGACTTTCAAGGTTTGCATTGGTGAGTGTTTTCTGTAATAAATGACCTTTGTCAAGATCAAGTGACTTAAAACTGTGATCTTCTAGAAGTTCCATAAATTCAAAAACCTCTTCTGTAATTGCAAATTCACCCTCTGTCACTCTTAGCTTCTTAAAATACTCCAATATGGCTTGTGTTGTTTTACTTTCACTTTGTTCTATCTCTTTGTACCCAAATGCAATAACATAGACACCCGCTTGAGAAGCAGATTCTACAAAGTTTTTGATTCTTCTTAACTCAAATTCCTCTGTTGGAAAGTTTTCTAAATTCATCAGTACCAGATGATACATCTTTTTAAGTTTAGATTTTTGATTATGTTCACTTATCGTAGGTCTATTACAACATAACAACTCTTTATGACGAGATATGATAGTCTCTTCTAGCTCCTCAAAAAGTGCTGACATCATCTCAGAGTTATAAGCCGTTTTATAGATATGAAGATACTGCAAAGGTGAAAGATTATAGAACTTCTTTTTACCAAAATCAAAAAGATCGACTTGTAAACTCTCATGAGGCATTGTAGAGAGCAGTTCCAAACAAAGACTCTCTAGTAAATTATCAGCCTTTGCTTCAGAAACTTTATCATACAATAGGCAAAATCCACCATCACTAGTATTCGTATATAGAGGGATCGTGTCATTGTCTTTGTGTAGGTCTCCTATATGAAATGCCCATGGAAATGCATAATTCTCATCTTTATCTGCCATACTGTTGTACTCACTTATATTTTTGCAGCATTATATCACTATTTAGGTTAGGGAGGCTCTCTAACTCTTATGATGGAAGATGGACGGTATGTTTCAATCAGAGTTAGCAAAGATACTAGTGCTTATCGTGAAGAATCCAAAGATGCATCAATTTATTTATAAAATAACAAGTATATATTTTCTACTTGAATGACTTAATCCACTTCTTTTAAACTTTCTACTATAATTTCATAAATATTCCACATCTAGGTAAAGATTATGATAGATTTAAAATATCTCCAAAATAACTTCGAAGAGGCAAGTGCTAAACTGCAAAAAAAAGGTGTAGATACAGCTACCCTTGAAAACCTTCAAAATTTGTTTGCATCTCTAAAAGAATCCAATGCTACATTAGAAGCTTCGAAAGCAGAACAGAACAGTATGTCTAAACTTTTTGGTCAGTATATGCGTGAAGGTAAAGATATTACAGAACTTAAAGCAAAAGTGGATGCAAATAAAGAAGCGATGGTACCTCTTCAAGAGAAGGCGAGAGAAGCGGAAGAAGCACTCTATACTGTAGCACTTGCGATGCCTAACTTTCCGGATGATACTGTACCGGAAGGTGAAGATGAAGATGACAATGTTGAACTTCGTAAAGTACTTGAACCAAAAAGTTTTTCTTTTGAACCTAAAGAGCATTGGGCATTAGCTGAAGCGAATGGTTGGATAGACTTTGAACGTGGGGTAAAACTTGCTAAGAGTCGTTTCTCTGTGCTTCGTGGTGAGGCTGCAAGGCTTGAAAGAGCGCTTATTAACTTCTTTCTAGACACGAATGCTACAAAAGGGTTTGAAGAGCTTTGTGTGCCATTTATGAACAATGCTACAATGCTTCAGGGAACAGGACAGCTACCTAAGTTTGAAGATGATCTCTTTAAGATAGACGGAGAAGATCTTTATCTTATCCCTACAGCAGAAGTACCATTGACCAATATGTACAATGATGAGATACTTACAGAGAAAGAACTCCCGGTACTGATGACGGGTTATACACCATGTTTTAGAAAAGAAGCAGGATCTGCCGGACGTGATACACGTGGCATGATACGTCAACATCAGTTTGATAAAGTGGAAATGGTAGCTATCGCACATCCGGATAAGTCGGATGAAGTATTTGAGATGATGGTGCAAAATGCTTCAGATATATTGACAGCACTAGGTCTGCCTCACAGAGTTGTAGAACTTTGTTATGGTGACTTAGGTTTCTCTGCAGCTACAACGATAGATTTGGAAGTTTGGCTCCCGGGACAAAACAAATACCGCGAAATCTCTTCAATCTCCAACACAAGAGATTTCCAGGCAAGACGAGCAAAGATCCGTTTTAAAGATGGTAAGAAAAACAGATTTGTACATACGTTAAATGGCTCAGCACTCGCAGTAGGCCGTACTATCGTGGCTATTATGGAGAATTATCAAAATGAAGACGGGACGATTGAGATCCCTGAAGTACTTAAAAAGTATATGTAAGTTATACTCGTCTCAGTTTAGTAAGTATTTTTACTAAACACCTATAAATAGGCAGATTGAATTGCCTATTGGCTACCACAATTATTGAACCTTTTTCTTTCTTTTTTATCTATGATTATTGATATATTTTTTAAATTTGTCATTTTACTTTTCTTCTTTTAGTTTTTTACTAAATAGTGTACCCTTGTCATGAATATCATTCATAAGAAAATCTCTTGCAGCTGACAGGTCAAAACCACTACATAAAAACATCTCTTTGCCTTTACTCATAATATGCTCAGCTGCTTTGAGTTTAGTAACTA
>NZ_JBFFOH010000200.1:0-3924 GCF_041562805.1 Sulfurovum sp.
ATATAAATTATTTATTAAGTTAATATATAATATTTAACTTCTAATATTATTCAGACCTTATAAATCCAATGGTTTTACTATCTACTGCTTTTGATTCCTGTATAAGCTCTTCAAGTGCTTTTGTTAACTCTTTGTATTGTCTATCATTTTTTCGTTCTACTTCCATAATCTTCTTGGCTAAAGCATTGTAGTGTTTACTGAACTCTCGCAGTTTTGTAAAGGTTCGCATAATGGCAATATTTACTTCTATAGCTACATCACTCTTTAAAACTGTAGCCAACATATACACACCTTGTTCTGTAAAAGCATAAGGTGCCCTTCTCAGTACCATTCTATCTGAATTGGAGGTCACAATATGTGACCTCCAATTTTCAAACTCTACCTGAGACAATTGAAACATAAAGTTACTTGGAAATCTTTTGATATTTCTTTTTACTGCCTGATGATGATAGTATTAGCTCAAAAACTATAGAGAACCCTGTAGATACTTATATGGATAGCCGTGTTAGTGCCATGGATTTGGCTAAGGAGTCTGTCAAAAACAGTAATAAAAAAGTTGATGAACAGAATAAAGCAATGGAAGCTTTAAAAAAATAATTTTATTTGATAAAAAAAGGTACGTCAGGACCTACAGTAGTTCCTATTTTTGCTAGTTCATCACTGCTTAGTATGAGGTTACATACTTCTTTGACTAAAAGTATAAAGGCTGCCGCATTAGAAGAAGCACCTGCTAGATCTGCTTGTGAGGGGATGCCTTTAGCCACTGCTACTTTATGTTCACAAAAGAAGTCTGAAATGTCTGAGTCATTGGTATGGTCAAGAAGTGCTTTGTAGGCTTTGTAAATGGTATTGGATTCTAAAGGGATATCATCACACCCCTCAATGGTAAATGTTTCACATTCGTAAGGTAGAAAGCTTATGGTGTCATACAGCTCTTTACCTTTTGCGTAGGCTTTTATACTGTACCCTAAGTCACTTCTTTGTATAGAGGCTTTGATTCTATTAATACTCTTTGATTTATTCTGATGTTGTTGATGTATCGAAGCAGTAATAGCATCAACATCCCAAAACCCAGCCTCATCTCCGCCTTCAAAACCACCCATCACTAAAACCTAACTGTTACTTGCAATGTTAAATTGCGTAAACTCTTATTTTATCAGTTTCAAGTTGTCCGTTCAAGATCTTTTGGATCGATACCAGTGTTCCACCTGAACTCTCACATGAACCACAAGCTCCCACATATGAAATATAAACATCTGTTAATCCATTTGTTTCTTTCACATCAAGGAAATCTAGATCTCCATGATCTGCTTGTAGGAATTCTCTGATCTTTAGATCTATGATTACATCAATGGCGTTTATTTTTTGGACAATACTCATATTGTCAAACCCTAATTCATTGGCTTCTTTAATAACATCTTTGCTTTCCATAATAATATCCTTAGTTTTTTATATTTAATTATCTCTAAATTCTTTATTCAAGACTTATACACTCTAAATAATCATTGTATATATACCTTATTACCTTAAATCTTAATTAAAATACTGCGATTAATAAACGATTAAAAATATTTAAATGTTCAAATAAAGCACTTAACTATTAGGCAACATCTCTATTAAAAATGATATTAGCAGTGGCTTTAAGTATAAGTCGTATAGAATGTATAGACGACCATATGATTCACAAATTCAAATAAAGGGGGACATGATGGCAAAAGGTAAAGATGTACAAAAATCTGTTAAGAAAAAATCAGAAAAAACTTTAAAAGAAAAACGCAAAGAAAAAAAGCTTAAAAAAGCGTAAGACTAAAATTTAGATCTTATAAAAAAATGTAGTTTGTGTGTTTAGTTGATTAAGATTTGATTTTGATTATTTAAATATATGGCTCCGGCACGAGGATTCGAACCTCGGACCAAATGATTAACAGTCATCTACTCTACCGCTGAGCTATGCCGGAACAATTATTGAAATAAGCGAGTGCTTGTTTCGTGGGTGAGATTATAGTGAAAAAGTTTTTTAAAGTCAAGGATTTTTTAGGCTTTTTTGTAAAATTCTACACCGTTTGTTGAAACTCTCTTAATTTTATCTTTTCTAAGCAGGTTTTGTACTCTATTTTGACTCTCTTCATCAAAAAGTGCTTCTATGTCTTCTTCTGTCAAAGGACGTTTTGACAACGTTTCAAGTATCTCCTCCTCACTATAGCTGGAAGCCGATATCTCTGCTTTTTTACGTGATGCTATATAGACGGGTAAGCTACTGTCAAAAAGGTGGCTGATCTCCAATAGTTTTTCATAACTTACAGGCTTTACATCAAATGCAGGCGGTCTGTCTATGGTTCCTATGTCTATGCGTGTTGGTTGTAGTTTCAGTAGGTACTCGTTGAGCTTGGCTATCTCTTCTTTCGAGTCATTCAGTGTTTTTACGATGAGTATCTCTATGACCAATGGTCCATTGTATCTTGCTTTGAAAGCCAACATCCCTGCTTTAATGTTTTCTACATCTATGCCTTTATGAGAACGGTCAAGCTTTTGCAAACATTTTTGGGTCGCACAATCTAAAGAGAGTTTCACTTCATCCAGTTTCAACAGTGCATCCTGCACCGAGACATCATCTATATTGGCTGCATTGGTGAGGATAAGTGTCTTGGTTGATCCTTTAAAGGTATTGATCTCATCTATCAGTTCAGAGAGGTGCGGATAAAGCGTCGGTTCACCGTTGGCAGTGAGCGTAATGAAGTCTACATCATCGTGTTCTTTGAGTGCTGTTTTAAGTGCAGTAGTAACTGCTTCTACACTCACTACATCATCATAGGCATCCATTGTCTTTGCAGCGTCCAGTTCACAGTAAAGACAGTCGAAGTTACACTGCTTTTTACCCGGACTCAGGTCAACCCCTAAAGATTTACCAAAACGTCTAGAATGTATGGGACCAAATATAATGTTCACATCTACCTCTTTTTAAGTAATCTCTGACTCTGTTTTTCCAGCTTTTTTTCAAAAGACTCTACGGAGTTTTTATCGATCAGTTTATCACGATTTTCCAGTTTATACCCCAACTTAGCTTCAAACTTCACAAGGGCAATCTTTTTATAGAGCTCTATGATCTTAAGATTGGTCAATCCACCCAGAAAGTTCCGCATTAAACTCAACTTCTCTCTTAGATAAGCTTCCTTACTTAAATCACTGTTATTCAACTGTGTCAGTCTCTCTTTGTACGTATTACTGTCGATCAATTCCATCTCAAATTCTTTGTTGATAAAGTAATCTGCTACTGTCGTAAAATAATGGCTAAAAGGCTTCTTTATATTTTGAACTTTCTTTGACCCCCATAGATACTTAGCTGCTACTTTTTGGAAATCTTTTCTTAACAATTCCAACTCCGGATCAACAGGAATGATCTTTCCATCTTCTCTAAGTGAAAAATTTCTGTTGAATGCCATAGAGATGCTGTTCATCGTATTTTGAAACTCGGTTTTAGCATTACTTGAACGGTTAAGTAATGCGATAAGCAGATCTTTGATCTTCATCTTATCATAATGAAGCGCTTCATAACCAGGTACACTCAATGTTTTTAAATGAACCAGTTTACGTATATCTTTCACTCGTACCTGACTACTGATAGATCGCAACAATATCTCTTGAAGCTTCTCTTTAGAGTAAATATTGAGCGAATCAATAATATCAGTCACACGATACCTGTTTTCATCAGCCAGATCCATCGCTTGACACAGTATCGTTTTACCTGTAGCGTTTTGGATGGTGATACCTTTGGAACTGAGATATTTTTCTTCCAGTTCAATGGCATCTTTAATATATGACTTTAGATAGAGGTATTCAGGGTATTCGTCGAGTTCACTTGCACGTTTCACCAAAGAAGCAAAGGCATACTGTCTCACATCTTCTGGTAAGTTATCGTAGAATTCA
>NZ_JBFFOH010000201.1:0-3921 GCF_041562805.1 Sulfurovum sp.
CAGCAGGAAACCAAAGTCGTACCAGCCGCCCGTGTTGTTGACCTCGTAGACGGAGACGTTCTCGTTGAAGATGTGGATGATGAGGGTAATAAAAGAGATCATCCCATGCCAAAGCCCATACCAGAACCCGGCAGGTTCTACCTGCACGAACTGCGCATCACCGGCGGTGCAGGCTGTAAAGAGGAAGAGCAGGGGGAGCAAGAGCAGTGTTGTGTATAATTTGGGGGTTTTCAGTGTCATAAGAACTCCTTTTGACAGGTTCGGTGTTACTTGGGTCGCGACTGACCAGATGCTGTGATTATGCGATTTGTTAATAATATATCGTAATTGGGGTTGTCAGTCAACATCACGATCTATGAGATATAAAGGAGAGATGAGAGATAGTTCTGTGACTTTGCTTGTACGCCCTAGGCTACATACGTATTCACACATAAAATCTTGAATGGAATTAATATTGGTAACCTGATCCCATAGGTTTGTAATTTCATCTAATTTTTCTAAAAGTGTAAACTATACTTTGAGTCTGATTTAGATTATAGATAAAAACAAGTCGGACAACAACGATTTGTTAGCTATTCACAATAGTATTAATATCTTCGTTAATTAGCTCCAACAACTTCATTTGAAGTTTAATTTGATGATAAAGTGCAGCATAGCCATTAATCATATTTGATTCTAGAAATTTAACTTCACCTGAGTGTTTTTCTAACATTTCGCTTACATAGTCAGTCATTTTTTTATTACCGAGTCTAGTATTTACTGCACCAAGTATGGAATCTGAAAAATCAAAAGAATGAACGGCGTTAACAAAAGACAAGCAATGTTTTTCTAATTTGGGAAATAGCCTTAAATCCACATTCTTTATAAGATCAGAAATTTCGGTATTTAGTGCATTTAAACTAGAAAAATAATATTTGACAGCAGGTTCATGTTGATTTTGGGTTAAGAGCATAGAAGATTTATATAAGTCCATCATATCGTTCAATGTAAAGTCATGATTGTATTCTTGAGTTCTAGACTTTAGAGGGCTTGTGATTTGAATAACTGATTGCTTGTATTTTTCAGCTAGTGGGCGAATTAAACTGTAAAAACCGTTTAGTTTAGCAATTTCACCTTCTCTATAAGTGTTTTTTTCTTTTTCTATTTCTTCACTTCTAGTTGTTTCACTCCTGACTCTTGAAAGAGCATTTAGAAATAGTCCAATTAAGGTAATTCCAAATATAGATTCTGAAGCCGCTACTAGTCTACCAAGATCATTTGTCGGTGATATATCTCCATAACCAAGGGTCGTTATTGTTACAGCGCTAAAGTAAAAACATTGGACAAGTGTTTTTCCTTCACCTATTGTTTCTGGTAGTAAATAATAAATCAGTCCAAATAGAGGTATCAAAAGTAAATATACCGATGCATACATTTTTGGCTTTGAGTGAAAAATAAAGTCTTGCATGTTTCTCCAGTTTGTAAGCAAATTACTTAGCCATATTCTATAGGAGTAAGACTTTAAGTAAGAAATATGGGGTCAGATTACAATATTGATTTTTATCCCTACTCTTCCGTAACATATGACTGATCGTTCCCTGTGTTACTTTCAACACATTAGTAATAGCATTTTTTGAATACCCAAGTTCAACAGCTTCTTTCTCGTTCCATCCCTTGTCTATACAATCTCTCCTTAGGTGGAATGAATACATCAATATCAGTTCTCTGTAAGGTTGTTAGCAAGTATAGACTACCATATACGCTCCACCTCCGGAGAGGTGGGACGAGAGAAAAATAGTAGCACCTTGACTATCAATTATTTATTCCAAGGTTCTATAAATTTTTAATATGTTGTTTTTTCTTTATACCAAAATCCAACAGTATGAAAAGAATTGTCTCTAGCTGTGTTTACATTAAATATGTAATAGTTGTCTTTTGTAGGGGAACTGAGAATGTTTAATGACCAAGATGTCCCATGGTTTATACATTCAATAGTATTATCTTTAACATCCTTCCCTCTCTGACACATAGCTTTTTTTAAACTCATCATAGACATATTATTCGAAATATCAAATTTATTATTGAAATAATCAAAAGATTTTTTTGTAATTTCATAACCTATATGTACGTAATATTTCACAGATTTTCCAGGTTCAATGTTAATAGGAAAATCAGCTTTTTCACCCGTCAAAGTATAAATACCTTGATTTAATCCAGTATACTCACTTTTTGTAGATTTTTCTAACATATAAAGTTGATTTTTTAATATAGCTATTGTTCTATCACTTGTATTTGTTATAACAAGCTCCCAAGTAGTATTTATTAGAGGTGGAATTTTATCATGAAATGGAGGTGTAATTTTTGTGGTATATCCACTTCTTAAAGGGTTTAAAGATAGTCTTAAATTTTCTGATCTATCTAAATTTGCTTTGTAAGAAAAGTAAAGTGCTACTAATGAGACTATTAGAGCAAATATTCCGATAAAAGTATTAATTTTATTTTGCAATTATTTTTCCTGTGATTTAATATTTAAAATGACCAATCAAAAAGCCGTCTACGGGCTTTTGATTGGTATTCTTTGACTTGTTAGCTCTAATTTATGCATCTGCAAACATTGCATGCTCTACACGGGACACGGGATCAAACCCCTTTGTCTTTTTGAAAGACATATTATGTACAAAGTTTGTCATAGAGTCGGAAGGATCAATCGCATCTAGATTTAATGATTGCAATGCACTCCGAGATATACAAGCAGATAAAATTGGGGATTCTTCTAGATGCCCTGTTTTAGTATTTAATAATTCATCAATGGCTGTAACGATGACTAAATCATCTGGAAGTGTTGAAAACAATTCGTTTCCCACCCGTAGAATGCAACTGCATACGTAGTCTTGGTATAACTCGTTAAACTTTCCTTGCGGCATTTTTTTTACAGACAACTTACCACTATTCAACAAGCTCTTAATTTCATTTGGAATAATTTCTTTTCCATGAACATTAATCGTTGCTTCGACAACTCCACTACCGCCAATGGAAACTACTAAACTTGATCCTAAACTTGATATTTCAGAGAAGGGGTCTAAGTCTTCAATAACTTCTAGTTTTGCTTTCCCGTCACCATTGAGCAAAGACTTTGCCAAACCTGTACTCTTTTCCCAGTCTTTAAATTCTTCCTCCCATTTAGAAAGATTTTGACCATGTACTAAAGTGTCTTTATTGATTGCTGCTTTGATATTTGTTTTAAGTTTTTGCTTCACTTTTTCTTCTCTTTTAAAGAGTCGATCTATAAAGCCTGGTTTATAATTATCAGCTTTCTGACGAGCATTTTTTTCATGTACTTCTGCCTTTTTTGGATGGACGGGTTCTTCTTGTGTTGCAAGTTCATTCCACTGTATTGGAATGCTACATTCCTTATGAAGAGATTGGATTATGTCTATATGATTCTCAAACACTTCGACTTCATAAGCTGCTTGTTCTAACACTTGCATACGTTCGTATTGTTTTTGGCGATTTTCAAGTTCTCGTTGACGCTTCTTTGCATCTCTTTCGGCTGCTCTAACAGCAGCTCCAATAGAACGAACTGTACCTTTCCAACCCATATGCCATCTCCTCTGATTTATTAACGCTAACTATTCATTGGTGCATTCTATACAAGCAAGGCTTAAATTAGGACGTAGTAGAACTTATGAAATGTTGTAAAAAAATGTTATTAGATTATAGACTGTCATATTTAGGTTGAACAGATAGTAAGTGATTTCGAATTTTATAGACGTTTTAAACCATAAAAAAGCCCCTAAAACCGCCAAGAAGAACACAACTTGCATATGCTGAACCAGACTTTCAGAGTCAAAACAGACAAGGAAAATTTATGGGAATCCCACAACCAGCTTTTTATATGATGAAATGCCAACAATCTACGCCTCCGGGTATGCCGAAACCGTC
>NZ_JBFFOH010000202.1:0-3902 GCF_041562805.1 Sulfurovum sp.
ATTGATCCTTATACTATGGTTGTAGCAACTCCACTCTATATTAAAGCACTAAACCAACTCAGCCAAGAGAAAGATTTGAGTCAATCTATTTTTATAAGTTCAACCGCACCTCTTGATGTTCAAAATATTCGAACCTTCAATGAAAAATTTCAAACAGATATTATCCAAATTTTCGGGTCAACGGAAACAGGGGGAATCGCTTATAAAATTAACGATGAAATTCTTTGGAAACCTTTTGCTGGTGTTCAAGTTTCTACTAATACAAATAATGAGCTAAAAGTAAAATCACCTTTTGTTTCTTCTGTACTTTATGAAGATGGCTTTACTCAGACTAATGGTGAAGTACAAACATTTGACTATATAGAGCAAGAATCATTATGTTTTAAACTTGTGGGGAGAAGCTCTAAAATTTTCAAGTTGGCAGGAAAACGCTACTCAACCATTCAAGTAGAAAACATATTAGAAGAGGTAGATGGAATTGGTAAAGCATTGGTATTTGTAGGACTGGAAAATTCTTCTTTGAGAGGGGAATATTTAGATATTACGCTAGAGACTAATGAGATATTTTCTGCTAATGAGATAAAAAAAATATTACAACGTAATCTGTCAAACCTGAAGTTTTCCATCAAGCTAACAATTGTAAAAGAGATACCTATCAATCAGATAGGTAAAAAGTTACGGATAAAATAAAAATTCTATTTTATCCGCTGATCCTTAAAGACGAACGTCAATTGCTTTTTCTAGGTTTTGAATCCATCCATTATAGTTAGTGTGTATTTTCTTTGTTTCAGCATTGTAATTCAAGTTTTCACTACGTACATAGTTAATACTATATGCAGAACTACTATAGTTTATTCTTACAACAGCAAGATGTGTTCTTAAGTAAAGTTTACCTTCCGCAACACCTGGCTTAATTTTGGTTATTTTCCATCCTAAAGACTGGCCACCCTCTTTAATAGCTTGATATACAGCTGCGCTTGATTTTTGATTATCAATTTTACTATATTGTACATTATATATTGGACCAGTTCCACAACCTGTAGTCATTAGAGACGTGATCAACAGTAAAGCACCAAGTTTGAGTAATTTTTTCATTTTCTTCCTTTTTAATTAACACTATATCGTCTTTATGTCATATTTAAGTAATATATGGAAATAAATCTTTCTATATTCGTTTGATTACTTAGATTATTGTAGAAAAAGATTGCAGATAGTTATTAATGGATAAGAAACCTTATAAAATAGAGCCACTTGCAGATTCCAATAAAAAGTTGATTATTAAGAGTATAATGAAGAAAAAAAGCTGATTCTGATTTCAAAAAGTTATAATTTTTTACCACAAAAATCCAACAGAAAAAAAGAGTCAGCTTATGAGAAAAATTATACCTTCACTTTCAAAAATGTGGCTTAAAGTCATTAATTTAGAACAGAGTCTTTTCCCCAAGTTACAAGAGTCTATGGGGTCCTTAAGTCCTAAAGAGGAAAAACTGATAAAGATCCTTGACTTTGCACAGATAGAAAGATTTATTTCTTCCGCACAGATCACTAATCCACCCAAAGACAGAGAAGAGATGGCACGTGCCTTTGTAGCCAAACAGGTTTATAACTTTCAAACCACTAGAGAATTGATAGACAGATTGAAGATCGATAGAACCTTACGCCTGTTATGTGGGTGGAGACATTGCAATAAGATTCCCAGTGAATCTAAATTTAGCAGGGTATTTAAAGAGTTCAGTCAACAACGTATTGCATCTAAAGCCCATAATGTTTTTATAGAGAATTATTTAAGTGAGACACTTTTCTTTTATAGCAGTATTGATTCCACAGCCATAGAACTTAGAGAAAAATCTGTGATGTATGGAAAGAGTACAAAAGAAATCAAGCCTAAACGAAGACAGGGACGTCCAAAGAAAGGTGAAGAAGGTCCTCCTAAAAAACCAAGTATTCTGCAACAGCAGGAGAAAATGACTGAAGCAGAAGAGATGTTATCTCTCATAGGAACAGAATGTAATACCAGTATCAAACAGAATTCAAAAGGTAACCGACACAAATGGACAGGAGGTAAACTTCACCTCTCAGTCGTAGATGGTGATATTCCCATTACAGCAATTTATTCTTCAGCATCTGTACATGATAGTTCATTGGCATTACCTCTTATCAAGCTGAGTAGTCAGAAAGTAAACTATTTGTATGACCTGGCTGATGCAGCTTATGATACGAGTATCATAAGGGACTATTCTAAAAAACAGAATCACAGACCCATTATTGATATTAATCCAAAGAATTCAAAAAAACTCAAAGCACAGATTGCTTTGGCAAAAAGTGAAAAGAAGATATTAGAGCCACTCAGGCTTTATAATGATTCGGATGAACTCCATTACAACCAGAGAACCAGTGTTGAGAGGGTTAATGCCTATTTGAAAGACAGTTATGGATGCAGCAAGATCTATTATCAGGGAGCTCAGAAGGTAGCTTCTGTGTTAGCCTTTGCTGTGTTGTCTGTCTGCATCACGCAGTCTTTGAAACTTGTTACATAGCTCTTTATTTAAATACTAAAGTCAAAAACACCATTACCTCAAATCTAAACCATAAAGCACACCCTAAAAATAGGTTTTTTAACAGTTTTTAGCTGTAAATAATCTCATAGACAACTTTTTTCAATAGTAGATTATAGACTATTGAAAATGAGCTGCTTTATGATGTTGAATTTGCAAGTGGCTCAATATATAACTTTATAAGGTGTCAGTCATTAACTCCCATTATCTAATGACACATTAATTTTTAATATTTTTCAAAACAGCTGAAGCATACGCTGTATCCATAGTTTAAACAATTTTAATACAATATATGACAGGGGGTTCAATTCCCTTTTTTATCTTATTTGACTTTTATCACTAACTTTTATCAGGGGAATCCCTTTGTGCCACGTAATAAGACCAGTTACACAGATAGTCTTACCATTATAGCTTCTCTCTGCTGAACTAAAGTTATGCCTATTTTTACCCAATATAAAAATTGTAAATTTTTGGTTAGGATATCTTCCATCCAAGTTTATAAATGTAGGTTGTCCATTACTTCTCTTAGCATAGTATTCTTCACTAACCATTCCACATACAGTAGCGTGCTTACCAATATGTCTAGAAGCCTCCTTCGTTGTGTAATTATTTCCAAATAGAAGTGATGTAGCTATGATAGATAAGAGTAGTACTTGTTTCATGGTAAGTCCTTATTCATTATTGAATGAATACTTTAATATCTTGTATGTCATATCCTTGTCATATTTGCACCGAGAGGTTTTTTCTATAAATTGCAATATAAGACTTAATGAAAAATATTTTGGCAGAGTCTGCCAAATATGTACGTTAATTGTATGCCAACAGCTAACTATTTAAATGAAGAATGCCCATATAAAGGGGATTCATGAGGCAGGGTATTGATTTCGAGTTTATAACTGTTATAAATCCTCTGGAATCCCCTAATACATGGCATTTGGTAATTTAAGAATAGCTACTGTGCCCAAATATGACATAAATGTGATATTAAGTATGTATACTACTTAATTAAATAAAATATTTTGTAAATTAGGAATAAAAAGTGAAGAAATTACTATTTACTACTTTTGTATCCATAAGTTTGTTAAATGCAGGTTCTTTATTTGGTGATACCGAAGAAGAAAGAACAGAAAGTCAAAAAAAGATGCTAGGTACTATGGCAACTTCAGTTTTTGAAGTATTCAAAGGAGCGGGAAAACTAATAGCATCTCCTGTTACTGATAAAATAAAAGAAGATAATCAAAAAAAACAAGCAGCTGCCGAAAATAAAGAAAGAACAGAAGCAAAGAAAAAATTATTAGAACAAATGAATAATTAAAACTATTTAAATTAGGATCAAATATGTCAATG
>NZ_JBFFOH010000203.1:0-3897 GCF_041562805.1 Sulfurovum sp.
CCGATCTTTCCACAGGCTTCACACCCTTGATGTAATTCAGAAGTACTCAGTTTCTTCACCGCATCCAAACAGATACTATCAAGTGCATTGGCTTTTTTAATATCATAATAGTGGCTTAGGTCTGTACTGATGACTACCGCAGTCTCAGGGTCTTTAAAAAGATATTCGATCACTTCTGCAAGTTTTTCAGGTGATTCATCACCATAAACCAACTCAACGACTGAAACTTCAGGCGTGTACGTTTTAACAAAAGGTATCTGAACTTCTGTACTGTGTTCATGATGTGCTTCAGGTATGAAGTCCAGATCAAATCTCTCTTTAAGGTCCACCACAAGAGTTTTATCGATATATAATGCCCCTAACGGTGTATGATATGTATCAAATTGTGAGATGCTGGTCCCCTTGAGATACACACGGTGGCTAGGTCCAATAACTACAACACGTTTAATATCTGAGTTTGCCAACAGTCTTAAGGCTATATTTGCTGTAAAACCGCTATATACATAGCCTGCATGTGGGACAATGACTGCTCTTGGCTTAAGATGTAAAACACTATCCTTATCTTTGAGATGTCTATCAATTATTTGATTGTAATGTTCAAGCATTGAGTGTATCTCATCGGGGTTCGATGGATAAAATTGTCCCTCTACTGATGTTTCTCTCGTACTCATGACCATACTCCTTCAATCGCTCTATAACACTTTGGACAAAGTCCATCTTCCAAGGTATTGACCGTCACATCATATCCTGTACGGTCAATCACCAACTCTCCGCAATCAGGACAGTGTGTATCCGCATGTACAGGTACATTCCCAAGATAAATATAATAAAGTCCTGCTTCTTGTCCAATCTTTTTAGCACGCAGCAGCGTATCCATTTTCGTTCTCTTGCGATCGAGCATTTTATAATCCGGATGAAACGCACTTAGATGCCATGGTACATGTTTCCCAAGATCATTGGCTATGAACTCTGCCATTTCTTTCAGATCTTGATCACTATCATTGTCACCCTCGATGAGCAGTGTGGTAACCTCAATCCATATCCCGACCTTGACCATCCTGATAAGCGTATCTTTGACCTCTTCCAATCCGCCTTTGAGTATCTTTTTATAGTAAGTATCATCCCAACTTTTAAGATCGATATTGGCAGCATCTACCCAACTTGCCATATCTTCGATGACCTCTGGTGATTCAAAACCATTAGAGACAAAAAGATTTTTGAGTCCTTTTGCTTTAGCAATGACACCGATGTCTTTTGCATAAGGATAGAAAATAGTTGGTTCATTATACGTATAAGCAATGGACTCTGCGCCATGCGAAAGTGCCAACTCGACCATCTCTTCAGGACTGACATTGATAGATTCATTGACTTTTTTCTCTTGGGAGATATCCCAATTTTGACAGAATGGACATTTAAAGTTACATCCTACGGTCCCAAATGAGAGTGCTGTAGTTCCTGGCAATACATGATTGAGCGGTTTTTTTTCTACAGGATCTACATGTACTGCAACGGGATGCCCATATACAAGTGTCTCAAGCTCTCCATCCACATTTTTGTTGATACCACAGATACCTACCTGACCTTCTTTAAGTTTGCAAGAGTGGCGACAGAGTAGGCAAATGATCCTATCTTTACCTTCTTCTTTTGTATAATATTTCATCTCTTTATTAGACGTCATTATGACTCCTTTATTGAATAACCTTTATATAGGTTGACTCAACTTCACTCTATGATATCACACCCTCATTATAAAAGTCAAGACCCTGTATTTCATCCTGGTAATTTATATGCCTTAAAGTTCCAATTATTCTCATCAATATTAAAAGTGTTTTGATATACTATACATACTAAATCACACGATAACAGGAGATAGTGTCCTGTTTGAAAAGAAACTATGTTAAAAACACTTCTAGACAGAAACTCTAACACTGCCATACTCCTCGCTGGTATTCTGGCCACCATAGTTGGCTTAGGTGTAGCAAGATTTGCATTTACTTCTCTTCTTCCCTATATGCTTGAAGATTTTCTATCATTGACCTATGCCGGTATATTGGCAGCATTTAACTTTGCCGGATATTTGGCTGGTGCTGTCTTTTCCATCTTTCTCAAAGATATCAATACCAAAGTAAAGTATTTCAGAATAGGTATCATCGTCAGCATACTAACCACATTGGTACTTGCCACCACTACCAATGAAACGCTATGGCTTGTCTCAAGGGTCATAGCTGGGTTTGGCGCAGCCATGGTTCTTATAGTAGGTGGTGCGATAGTCATGGTCAAACTGAACTTTGAAAGTAAAACAAAAGCTATGGGAATACACTTCAGCGGTATTGGCTTTTCCATAGCCATATCTGAGCTCATAAGCCAATATATTCTAAGAGATGGCACATGGTCTGATGCCTGGTTTGCCTTGTCTGGGTTTGCTTTTATCGTCTCGTTTTATGTTATTTATATCTTATCTTTTGATAAAGCCCTTAAAAAAGAAGCAGTCAAACACCCTCTCTCTATGTCAATATTTTCTTCCTATGTCATTCTTCTTATCTTGGCCTATTTTACTGAAGGTGTGGGGTTTGTAGTTCAAGCTACTTTTTTACCTGACATCATCAACTCTTTGGAGGGCTTGAAAGGGTATGGAAATCTTGGATGGCTCATCGTAGGTATTGCAGGTATACCCTCTTCCATACTCTGTTTGAGATGGGCACACAGATATGGAAGTGTCAATGTCATCATCGTCGCAATGGCACTACAGATCATAGGTATTCTCATACCTGCGTTCAGTGCAAATATATATTTAAATCTACTCAGTAGTGCTTTATATGGTAGTACCTTCATAGGACTCGTAGCACTCTTTCTCAATTATGGCGGTCAGCTGGCCGGGAAAAACCCTGTAGTGCTCATGGGAGCCATGACAGCAGCTTACGGTATAGGTCAAGTGGGTGCACCACTCTACAGTGTTGCTTTGGTCGATTATTTTGGAAACTATAACTCTACATTGTATGTGACCGCTTTTATCGTCTTTATCGGTATACTGTTTTTACTCTATGCAAAGAAAATAGAACCTATAAAGGAGCCCTAATGTATGCTGTCATATTTGAAGTGAAGATAAAAGAAGAAGGCAAAGATCAGTACCTCGCCATTGCTGCGAAGCTCAAAGAACAACTCATACAAATGGACGGGTTTATTTCTATTGAGAGATTTCAGTCTTTAGTGGAGGAAGGTAAATTACTGTCTCTCTCTTATTGGGAATCTATAGAATCAATAGAAATATGGAAACAGAACCTTGATCATCTACAGGCACAGTCAGAAGGCAGAGCCAAATTGTTTGAAGATTACAGGATCCGCATAGCTGACGTTGTTAAGGATTATACAATGGAGACAAGTGATTTTTCTTAGCTGATTCGTCTTGTATAACTCCTATTTTCTATTTTGCTATAATTAGAAGAAAGGGTTCTCATGAAAGCACTATTGTCTCTACTTTTTATTGTCTTTTCTCTACAAGCCAATGAAGCCCAAGCCATCATTAAAAAACTTGAAAAAAACCTACGTGGTGATTACATGTATTCTACTATGAGTATGATCGTCACTTCTAAGCGGGGAAAACGTACAGTAAAGATAGAAAGCTGGTCTGAAGGTAATGATAAGAGTTTCATTAAGATACTCTATCCTAAAAAGGACAAAGGCATCACCTTTTTAAAGATAGACAATCAAATGTGGCAGTATATCCCCAAAATAGAACGTACCATCAAAATACCGCCGTCTATGATGCTCCAAAGCTGGATGGGAAGTGACTTTACCAATGATGATATGGTTAAAGAGAGTTCATTAGAGGAAGACTATAACGCTAAACTTCTTTCAAAAAGTACCAACTCTGCTACTTTAGAACTGATCCCAAAAGAA
>NZ_JBFFOH010000204.1:0-3896 GCF_041562805.1 Sulfurovum sp.
ATTAAAATTTATTCTTGGTGGTGAGTTATGTAGTTCTGCGTCTGGGTATATCGCATTTAGCAGTGGCATTACATGAGTTGCATCATGCGTGAAATTGAATGATATTCCCCAGTTTGGCTCAGGGCAAAGGTGGTTCATAGCTCCAGATCTTGAAACAGATATATTTGATATATTAGTGAAATGCTGTTTCATTTTGTCTCACATATAACGACCGAGATAACCGGCTTGCCAACCAGTTGGCTACCAATTTCAAACGGCTATAATTGTTAAAGCCAACTTTAGAGAACACGCGTGCTCGCAAGTCGGGTTGATTGATTTGTTATGTGATTCTAAATGCTTGGGTTGTTTTAGGTCAAGTAGGGTGGCTATTGTAGTCCCTAACTCATTGTTATGTGATAATTTCTAATCTAAAGCAATGCTTATATATTCAAAATCAATGCTAAGCATATCTTTTACATAGTTTATATATCCTATTTCATCATTATTTGGCTCGTATTGACCTGCAACAAATAAGAATTTTTTCCTCTTATCATCATCATGATATGAATAAGACAATATTTGACCCAATGCCTCTCTTACACAGTCGGATGCATAAGCAGATGACTTGACCTCATAGAAAAGTAGCTTTTTAGGTAAAACAACTTTTACATCAACATAGTTTTCTTCAAGTAGAACCTTGCCTACGCCATGTTCTTTCTCAAGAATGAGCTTCAGTTTTTCTTGAATTAAATTATGATTTTGAGTTGCTATGTAGCTCCTACCGCCTCTTCTCTGCTGGCTTTGACTATTTCTGCTTTCAGCAGCCTTTCTTTTTTTTCTTTTAGATGAGCTAGGCTTGCCAGTAAGAGCTGAGTCTCCATATTTAGTGTAAAGTTCATGAGCATAATCATAAATCGAGACATGTGCAGGCTTATTGTCAATAATAAGATATTGTATCTCTGAGTTTTTTGTTTTTTTATCAACCTTTAGCTTGAAGCTTTGCGCTATTGTATGAAGCACGGATTTTTTGAATATTGGAATTAGCCTCTCGTTTGAATATAGATAGGCTATTTTCCATTTTACAAACAATGTCAAATGCAGATTATCCAGTTTCTCAAATTGTCCTTTCTGTGAGAACTTTATAATATACAGAATTTCTTTCTTTATATTTTCAAAGGCTTCACTCTTTGTTTGCCCATAATATCTTTGCCAAGAATATTCTGAATCACTTACTAGGTTTTTAGGTTTTTTATTTTTATTGCTTCTTTTATAGATACCGAATTTACTCGAATTTATTCCCTTTATGCTTCCAAGTGACCTTGTTTTAGTTTCAAGCCATTGACAAAAGGTATCTTTATTACCAACTGAAACGTACTCCTCAAGAGTCATTAATTCGACTCTATCAATACTCCACCGCTCCAGAAAATTGTTGAGTACTTCCCTTGATACCTCAGTTCTATTACTCATTAAATGCCTTTGTAATTGTTTTAGAAATACTTACACATAACGTTGGCGATAAGCTGACCGCTTATCCGCGGTGCCACGCCTTTCCAGTAGGAAAGGTGTGAATGATAGCCCGATAAGTCTCGCGTGCTCGCGGGTCAGCTTGATTGGATGGTTAGTATGGTGTTGTTTAAGCCCTTGCAATAATGCCGTTGTTTAAAGATCCACTGTTCTGAATTGATTGTGGATTTGCAGTTTGCCTATTACTTCCCAGCACCCCGAATTACAACGTTAGCAATGGAAAGAAAGCTCTTTGAAATTAGAGTGTTACTTTGCTTTGCCTGCCGAATTAAAGCACCTTAACTTCAAACTATAAACCAAGCAAGATGAAAATACCAAAGTTGTGTTAGGTACACGGCAATTCTAGGATGAATTGCTCAAAGTATTACCTTTGTTGATATTTGAGATGTTCGGGAATGCTCGGTGTTAAGAGCTGAATGATGAGAAGTGGGGGACAACTGCCAAATAGATAGAATGCGATAAGGTGTTATTGCTGTTGAAATGCCTGTGGATTACTTTAGGTAAAAAGATACACCCAGGCAAAGTGAGGTTGCGAAACCTCGATTTGTGAAAAACAAACCAAATGAAAACACAGAAAATGGGAAAAATACTAACGCAAAGCTAAGACGCGCGCCTAGCTTGGGTTGAGTAAGTTCGAGTTGTATTAAGATGGCCGAAGCCGTTAAAACAGGCGTGCTCGCGCGTCGTGCTTGAGCGAATTGTTATGCATAATTTTATTACTTATATTTTCTCCAGAAGTTCTGCTTTTTTATTTTTGTATTCTTCTTCTGTCAATATACCTTTGTCGTATAGCTCTTTTAAACGTTCAAGATTGTCAAATGCTTCATTGTTTTCTTCTGAAAAATTTCCTGAAATTGTTGATGAGTATTTTTCATTTTTTAAGTTGGTGACAATTACACCAGAGTTTGTTTCTTGCAATTTTTTATTTAATGTTTCGTAAAGAGACACATTTTTTGCTCTGCCTTGAACAAATGAAGATCCACTACCTGAAACCTCATAGTAGTAACCTGATACTTTATTTCCACTTTGGTCTATTCCGCTAGCAGGGAAAACAAGTATTTGTTGTGAATATGTGTCTAGGCCGGAACGAAAATATGTGCTGTAACCTTTAGTCGGCCCGTCAATAATGGTTATTTTTCTGCCGGGTAAGACATTTAGCATTGAGTGGTGCGCAATTTTAAATGCTTCTTTTTCTTCTAATTTATATAGAATTGTTCCGTTTTCTGACTCTGTGGTTGTGAATTTAGTAGAACAGCCATTTAAAAGAAAAATGAATGATAATAGAGCGAATAACGATATTTTTGCTTTTAAATTGTGAGCTGATGACATTTGGGTTCCTTTTTTTTGATGCATAACGTCCGAGATAACCGGCTTGCCAACCAGCTGGCTACCAATTTTAAACGGTTAAAGTTGCTGAAGCTGACTCAAGAGAACGCACGTGCTCGCAAGTCGGGTTGATTGATTTGTTATGTGATTTCTAGCACTTAAGTTCTTTTGGGTCAAGTTTTCGTAAAAGGTGTCGCACTTCAAAGTTGAAGCTAGGACGTTTTAACTGTTTTAATGGGTGGGTTGAAACTTAGGCTTTAGGATAAAGGTATTCCTATAGACATAATGCCAAAAAAAAAGGTTCAGTATTCAGGTAGCCAATTAGGTTGGTAAATTCTTTAATCCTGGAAAGATAAGCAAAACAACATAAGTAGTTTAGTTGAAAAAATTAGGTCGTTTTCTGGCCAACTTGTTTATCTCACAGAAATTCTGTTTTTTAAAATAAATGCGCTACTTTTTCTTTACATGTGCATATATGTTGTGGTTTGCTTCGTGTACTCGGCGTATATGTTGTGGTTTGATCCGAGTGTTGGGCATAAAAAAAGCCCTTCGCACATTTTAAACCCTTAAATTAGTTTGCGGCTAATTTGGGGACGATGTGTGAACAGCTCTTTTTGCGCTCTTGTTTTTTACCTAGATGGGGTTACTTTCAAGAAGCGTTATTTTTTATTTATACCTATTTTCACAAGGTTTGTAAAAAATATTTTGTCTTCTTGAGATTTGATCCAAAGACCAATTCTTTTAAAAGGAGATTTTCTTATGGAAGCTGCAATTTTTCCAATAGGAGTTCTGGTGGGTGTTTTAATTATGCTCAGTAGAAGAGCTTAGCAGGTGGGGGGGTGGTGTTGGGCCAGCACTACCCTTTTCAATTGTTTTCGTTAAGGTGTCTTTGCCAGCGAATTGTTAATGTTTTCATTTTTCTCACATAACGTTGGCGATAAGCTGACCGCTTATCCGCGGTGCCACATCTTTCCAGCAGGAAAGATGTGAATGATAGCCCTAAAAGACTGGCGTGCTCGCGGGTCAGCTTGATTGGATGGTTGTATTGACGGTGTACTACCGAGCAA
>NZ_JBFFOH010000205.1:0-3825 GCF_041562805.1 Sulfurovum sp.
CGCTCTGGCTACCGTAAATCCCCGCGCTCTCAGCGGTTTTTCGTCGTAAAGGTCAGTTCGCCCAAGCTTTTGCTTGGAAAAGCTGCAACTTTTAAAATATTGAGACAACACATTGTTTATACAAGGTGAGAACGGGGAAAATAGATTACTTTTTTACGTTGGCTTTATCTCTGACTCTCTTGTTGCTATCAAGACTTAGAGGGCCAGACTACTCAAACAAGGAACGATCAATCATCTATTACGCAGAGTAAAGATGAAAATTAATATTGGTAACCTGACCCCTTGAATTTATCATACATATCTACTAATTACTTCATACATGTCAGGGCTTAAGTTGTTTATTGAAGGATTGAAAATTATTTCATTTTCATTAATTGAATCAATGTATTCTGTAATCCATTCAATATCCTCAAACCCAAAACCATATCGTAATAACCAAATTTCAAGTTCATCATTAGTACCAAATCTAAGAAAGTTTTTCATAATTAATGCTCTTGGGTCATGTGTGTCATTATAATATAATTCAAATGCGCCACATAGTGGATCAACTAATGATAATGAGATGACTTTGTCTAAGTAATCATACGTATCATAAACTAATGTATCATAATCTAGGTCATTAATAGAGGTGCCTTTAGAAAATAATGAAGAAATTTTTAATTGGCTATTTGGTAAAGATGATGGACTGGGTGTAAACCTAATTTCAATAGCTGCGATTTGTGAGTTAGCTTCAGTAGCTGATAGCTTTCCATGTCTTAAGTTGGAAAGAATTTTATTTTTTTTATCTTTTTCTGTTAAGAATGCATACCTTAATGAAACCATCTCACTAAATGATTTACCTTGTATATGCCATAACATTATAGGTATAGAAGCACTTAATACTGATGCTTCGGCTTTATTTAAACTTTGTCTTCTAAGATGTTTTACATAGACTTTTTTAAACGTGTCTTTTACTTTATTACGAATTTTGTTGTCAAGATTGTAATAGTCGTTTCCATTAATTGGTTGTCCATTTAGCAGTATATTGTCTAAAATATATTTAATATCAGGGTTGATGTTTGACTCTCGTAACCTATCTACTTGCGCATTAGTTAAATGTAATTCATCATTATAAGTATCATTTTTTACTGCTTCAACAATATCCTTTACATCATCTGACATTGTCGATATGTCTTTGTCAATGAGTGAAACTTCATCTAATAAAATAGTGTCGTTAATTCTTGAACAAAAAGTAGGTACATTGATTTTTTTTACAATTGTATAACCAAATTCAAAATTATAGTTTGATGATGTTGTACGACCTGCTCTACCAATTAAGTTTTTAAGATTTAATGTATTCAAATTGTGAAAATTATCAATCCAAACTATGTCAAATGGCATATTTATACCTTGAATCAAAGTTGCAGTGGCAAAACAGATATGTGCATACTTTGCTTTGATGAACTCTTCTATGATTAAACGTATATTTAATGGCATTGAACCATGATGAATCACAATTCCTTTTTCCATCATATCAATAAGTAAAGAATGCTTTTCTACTCCTGTTTTTGATGCTCCGATAAAAACTCTAAGTTTCTCAATTAATTGAATCGCATTAACGTCTGTCAATTTTTGACAGTTATCAATATACTTAGAAAAATCAGTTAAGTATGTTCCGTCATATATTTTATTTTTCGATATATATACTAATAATGTTCCACCTCTTGCTAAAGTTTCATCAACAATGTCAGTTTCTAATGTATTTAAATACCTATTGTTTGGAGTTTGATACGGAGAAAAATATTGTAATTGACTATTGTCTATAGCTAAAAAAATCTTACCTACACTATGTTGTTGGTAGAGAAATGAGGATGACTCAGCTGTAAAATTATGTTTTTTAAGTTGTGCATCTGGATTGTTAACAAATGGATGTGCAAAAACTTTTTTAGCATTCGGAAGTGACTTATCTATTCTTCGTACAAATGCATCAAATTTCATTCCTCTAATTCCTTCTTCAGAAATCTGTGCTTCATCTAATAAAAAAAGCCCTATATTGAATTCATTAATTCTTTTAAATAGTTCTACACCTCTTTCTGGTGTTAGAATAAATATTCTTCTTTTTATTCGTGAAATATTGATATTTTCGATAAACGGAAGTATTAAAATAGATTTATCGTCAGATAACAAATCAGTTACTGTTTTTACATACTCTGTAATAAGTGCCCGAGAAGGGACTATTATTACAATATCATAATCTACATTTTGAATGAGCTCTCTAAATAAATAGGATTTCCCTGCACTTGTAGGTGCAGAAAATGAAAAATATTTTTTGTCACGAATGTTTAAATATGCATGTGCTTGTACGGGGGTGAAATTTCTTCCAGTGCTTTCAACTATAGTATCTTCATATATGGAATAAACTTCTTCTAATATGCTTTTAGGTTTTTGAACTTTGTAGAATAAGCCCATTGCAGATAAAAGTTTTTTTTCATAGTTATATAGTATTTCAGGATATAACTTTTTTATATAGGCAAGTTTTTCAAAATCTGCTGTATTAACAGGACCATATTTATGAATTGTATTTATGATGTTCACTATTGTTTGCTCAATATCATCATTTCCTAGTATTTTATTTGCCATCTATTTCAATCCCTATAATGTACAGTTCTTTATGTGCAAGTAAATGATCAATATGTTTTGAAGTTAAGGCTTTGTGAATAACGCTTGTTGGATCTTTGTCATTAATCGAAAAAGCTGCCACATACGCTTTTCTTGTTAGTTTATAGTTTTCAATTGCTTCAAGAGTTACAAAATGTTGTAAGTCAACTAATTCAGCGTCGTCTTTACGCAAGTCGATAAATTCTTTTATTTGTTTTATAGCAGTGTTGTGTTTATTAACAATTCCGCTATATTTTGCCTCTCCAAATGCAATTAAGTTGGTAGCACTTTCTGTATGAAAATCAAAGCCTGGATTTCCACTAACCTTTTCTTTTAATAGTTCAGCTAGTGGAATTTTAGAGTGTTTAAAATTTGATTCTAAAACATCTTGTGCAGAAACAGAAATTAAAAATTCTCCAAATTCAGCAGTCACATCATTTGCTACTTTCATCAATATATCATGAATCAATTTTTCTATCGTTCGCTCAGCTCTAGCCTCATAACTTGTTTTTGGTATAAAATCAAGTTTATTAATCCAACTCGTATCAGATAATGTTAATATCATTTCTTTAGCTCTAGTGCCAATATCATTTATCTTTACATGGATAGAATAAACATTACAAGTTGTAGATTTACCATGATCGTTCATATTTTCGTTCTTACAACTGATAATTTTCAATATAGTCCTTGTTATGTAAATATGTTAAATATGATCTAAAGTACCTCGAAATAACTATATCTTTCTTATTGCTGCGAAAACATCGCCATCATAGTCGACAACATCGTAAAGACCGAGATCCACATAAGAACGTGCAGGGCGACGGCGAGCCAGATGGCCCAGTCGTTGACGCCGCCGACGGCGCGCATGGTCTCGATGCGCTTTTGTTCGTCTGCTATGTTCGCTTCGATCTCCGCTTTTTTACTCTTGTAGGTCTGGTAGACGAAGTAGGGGGCGAGGCCTCCGGTGACGATCCAGACGATGAGGCCGCCGAAAGGAATGGCGAAACTGACGATGGTCAGGACAAAAAGTCCGAGGGCAGGGAGGTAGGCTTTGCGGTAGAGCAGGTAGAAGACGCCGCCGAAAAAGGCCCACCAGCTCCAGACCCATGACATCTTGTCCACGCCGTTGACGCTGTAGCGGCTAAAGGCCATCTTGTACCATGCCGTGACCTCGGGTTTGTTGACAAA
>NZ_JBFFOH010000206.1:0-3817 GCF_041562805.1 Sulfurovum sp.
AAGTCATACCAGCCGCCCGTGTTGTTGACCTCATAGACGGAGACGTTCTCATTGAAGATATGGATGATGAGGGTAATAAAAGAGATCATCCCATGCCAAAGCCCATACCAGAACCCGGCAGGTTCTACCTGCACGAACTGCGCATCACCGGCGGTGCAGGCCGTAAAGAGGAAGAGCAGGGGGAGCAAGAGCAGTGTTGTGTATAATTTGGGGGTTTTCAGTGTCATAAGAACTCCTTTTGAAAGGTTCGGTGTTACTTGGGTCGCGACTGACCAGATGCTGTGATTATGCGATTTGTTAATAATATATCGTAATCGGGGTTGGCAGTCAACATCTTTCGGTGCCATGGGCGTAAACCTATAGTATTGAAAAAGGTGCTTTGGAAGTTTTAGATTGGGAGGCTCGAAGGAGTGTGTTTTGGAGATTAGGTTTACTCCGCATGTTCTATCCATCGAATGTTCAAAAGACCTTGTTTGATATAGATATCGACGGTACTCCCTACTGATTTGCTGTCGTACAATTCACGGTGTATCCGGATATCATTGGACAAAAAAGAAGTCTCATTTTTCAGATCAAAAAAATATTTACGCGGTGCTCTCGAGATATGTTTATGTTTACTTTTTATCGTATCGGTAATGACGACAGGCGTGCTGTCATCCAAAGCAGTATTGAGATACTTGATGCCGCTGAAAACAACAATAAAACTGGCGGCGATCGACCATAAAAAATACTTGATCCCCATATCGAGTTTGAATGAACTTTTATCAAGCCTTGTAAAAACATAGCTGATGACCATCAAGGCGAAGAGCGTACTTGTCAGCAACGTAACAAAAAGCAGTTCAGCGAAATCAATGGTCGACGGATATATGACATAAAACTCGGCCATGAAAAAAAAGAAGCTCAAAATAGTAGTGAAAATGAGGAAAAATTTCATTTTTTGAGTAAAAGCGCGTAAGGTCTCATCAGTGCTTACAATGCTGTCAAAGTTAATACTTTTATGAAGATCCAAAAATGGCTCGGCATATCTGTCCAGCACCTTATCGATATCGATTTTTTTCTTGCGCAGTTTCTTGACAAGGGTAAGTTTGAGAAGAAATTCATTGTTTTCGTTGGTGATCTCAATATGTTTGGTGGGGTAAAGAGGCGCCTTTTCAAAGAGTTCAAGAATGCACTCTTGTGTCTTTTGGTCTTTCAATAGGTCATGCACTTCGCTCTGGTCTGAAGCGACATACACAAGATCATCAAACTTTTTATTACCCGACGCAAAAGCGGTAAGCCACTTGAAACGAAGCAACAGTTTTTCCAGAACACTTTTTTGTCGCACCGAAAATCTTGCGTTGGATGTACTTTTTACAACCAGCAGTATGGATGAGACCTTTCCGGTAACGACATTGTCGACATTGATCTGGCAGTAGACCTTTGTTCCATGGATGTCATACTCATTTATGTTTTTGGCTTTAGTCAAGGGCAGGTTCTTTTGATTTGTCAGAAATTTTGCCAAAACGAAAGCTATGACAATTGCGATGCCTATGTAGATATTGTATGTCAACGCTTATTCCTGTTATTGCATTTAAGATACGCAATTAAAACGCCACTTACGGGTTTTTGATTGGCCTTCTTTGGTTTGTTAGATTCATTATTACTCTTAGTTTTCTCGACACTCATGTTTACTTCTTTAGAGGTTCACCTTTTTCTTTAAATCCACATTTTGGGCAAACTTCTATTTTCTGTTTCGCAAAATGGCATTTAGGACACCAAATTGAAAAATTCACGTCTTTGCTTAACTTGATTTTTGATTTTTCTAACTTTGGTAATTTCATATCTTTCCAATATCTTTCTGTAAGGTCATCATATACTTTTGTTAATTTCCAAGGCTTTATTACTGTGCTTTGATACTCTTCATCTGAAGGAAACAATTTCGATTTTAAATTTAATCCAGCTGTTTCAAGGTACGGGTTTTTGTATACAACAGAGTTCATGACTGAAGTTTCTAATGTAGCAATGTTGTCATCAACAAATGGATCTGTTAAAGAATGGTGAGCAGATAATTTATTTCTGTAAATATATATTTCAGGTATAACTTTTATCACATAATCTTTGCAATGCTTTTTTATGATTTTGTGATTTTCTTTTTTTGTAATTTCTTCTCTTGAGAATTGCTTTTTATTTACAATATCTACAAACCCAATTAAACGTGTGTAATTAATAATTGAAATAGAAAACCAATTAAAATAATTCATCCACATATTTTGTCCAGGGCCTAGATCTCCTAAAATAGATTGGATGTAATGCCCTACATTTTGGTTTATTGTATTTTCATCTTTTCTTACTATTAAGGCTAATTGATATAACCCTTCTTTTGTGTAATGCAATGCATTCATATTCTTTATTGGAAAAGTATCACTGTTAAAAATAATGTTATCAACATGATCTAGAATAATTTCATTTTTATTTTGTTGCATTTGAATCCTAAATACTTGATATCTAACGTTTAAATAGAGCTAATAAGTGACCGCTAGGTAACTTATTAGCTCCTATGCTTTGTTAGTGTCTTCATCAGTGTCCATAGTAAATTCTATTTTCAATGGTAAATCTGTCATAGCATAATGAACAAACTGCTTACCTAGTTCAGTTAAATCGTAGCCTTCACTATTATCAAAAGCAGAAACAACTTTTCTTCCATGACTGCTTGGACGACTAGCCTTTTTAACAATAAAATTACCATTATAATCAACTTCTCTATGTTGGCGGATTATACTCCCCATACTCAAGTCTCTAATCAATAGCTTGTATAAATCTGCATCAGCAGAGTCTTCTCTAACCTGACTTTTACCTATTTTAGTCCATATTTCTCCACGAGTTATCCCATCGCTATTATATATAGCAGAAATAACTTGGAAGTGCATATCTGAATATAAATTAATCCAATCAATATACATTCGAACTACATCATCACTAGAAACTTTTGTTGAAGCCGCATTAGAAAGTATATTTCGTATATAAACTCTTTTATCATCACTCTCAGCGCCAGACCATTCTCTAAAAGTTTTTTTCACTAAAGATTGATATTCTTTACTTTCTACTCTTTCTGCTATTGCCTCGTCTTGTAAATCAATACGAGCCATAATTTCTATTATAGTTTCTTCTTTTTCTTTTAGTTCATCTTTCAGCATTTGAATCCAATGCCGAAAAAAACCATTTACTTTTTCTTGTTCCCCTTCTGACCAAGCTCCTGCTATTGCTGAAAAAACACCACCAGCGAATGGAACAGCTCCACCAATTACAGATAAGGCTCCACGAGATATTTTGGCAACTTTTCCACTTTCTGGGAATTCGTTTTCATCAGGATTATTTGTATTTTCACTCATCTATTTCCTTATACACTAACTATTTATTGGTGCACATTCTATACAACTAAGGCTTAAATAGGCACTTATCATAACTTATGAAAAGTTGTAAAAAAATGTTATTTGGTTACAGAATGCCATATCTGCATGTTTTTGAATCTGAAAAGGCGTAAATTAGCTCTCAGATGAAGTGTACTAAGTCCTGAAAATGGACTTATCTGAACGAAAATGAGAGACTAAGTCGATTTTCAGACCTTAGTCAACGTGGTGTTCCGATTGAATAGTCAGAAGGTGAGTGGGTAATTTTCAATTTTATGTTCGGTTTAAATGACAAAAAAGCCCCTAAAACCGCCAAGAAGAACACAACTTGCATATGCTGAACCAGACTTTCAGAGTCAAAACAGACAAGGAAAATTTATGGGAATCCCACAACCAGCTTTTTATATGATGAAATGCCAACAATCTACGCC
>NZ_JBFFOH010000207.1:0-3747 GCF_041562805.1 Sulfurovum sp.
CAAAAAATAGCTTCATTTTATGATGTGGAGTTCAAATGCAAATGGTAAAAAAGAGTTTCATTGTACTCATCGTTGCCTGGTTGGGAGTACTGGTACTTATGCCCAAGCAAGAGTTGTATTATAAGCTGGAAGAAGAGCTTGCGAAACAGGATATAAAGCTAAATGAAGCAAAGATAAGTGAAGGGCTATTCTCTCTCACCCTGGATCAGGTAAATGTCTATTATAAGGGTATCAATGTTGCAACAATAGAAGAAGTAAGTCTATGCAGTATGCTTTTTTACAGCAGTATAGAATTACGATCGCTTCAAATGGATGATTCCCTCAAAACGATAGTGCCGCAAATAACGGAAAAAGCGCTCTTATCACACTCCATACTCTCTCCTCTTAACGTTTCGGTGGATGCAAGTGGTTCCTTTGGTTCAATGGCAGGAAACATTGACCTGAGTGAACGAACAGTACGTTTGGATTTTAATGAGAGTAAAAAAATTGGGATGTTAAAACCTCAGTTAAAACAAGACGAGAAAGGATGGTTCTATGAAACATCTTTTTAAACCGCAGGTTGTCAAAGGACTTTGGGCACTGTTGATCTTGCTGCTTGTTGTGAAAATGGTTTGGTTTGTTGTTGCAGTACTATGGTTACCGACGATCGGCGTTGAGCATGTGGCAGAGAAAGGGGCTAAAGCCCTTTACTATAGAGTAAAACTAAGCCCAAATGAAGCGCCTGCTCCAACAACAAAGAAACCTGTGCAAACGGCGGGAAGCATTAAAGATATCAAGCTTCTGGCCATTTACAATGCTTCTGATGTCACCGTGGTGACAGTAGAGCATAAACGTAAAACGACAGTACTTGCAAAAGGTGAAGAGATTAATGGATTTGTACTTGAAGGGGCGGGAAATACCTATGCTACTTTTAGTAAAAATGGAAAAACGTATGAGATCAATTTGATCATCAGTACACAGGGTGACAGGAGTATCACAAGCAGCAGGCCTGCTTCTGTTCCAGAACCATCGAAAAAGAAAGTTGAAGGTGATGTCGTAGACGCGGGTGACCATAAGATCGTTGATAAATCATTGGTAGATCATTATGCTAACAACATGGGTGATCTTGAAAAAAACATCGGTATTAAAGAGATAAAAAAAGGCAATGATCTAGAAGGCTTTAGTATCTCTTTTATTCGTAAAGGATCACTTTTTGAGAAGCTTGGTGTAAAAAGAGGAGATGTCATCAAAGCGATTAACGGACAAACGATAGATAGCTATGATGCGGCTTTTAATGTGTATAAAAATATTTCAAATATCAATAATCTTACATTGGTTATTGAAAGAGATAAAGAAGAAATGGAGTTAGAATATGAAGTTAACTAAAATTATATTGAGTGTATTAATCGTATTGTCTGCAGGACTGTATGCAGAAGAGGAAACAGTAGATGTAAACTTTCGTGACTTGAGCGTGAAAGACTTCGTTGAGATGGTTTCTAAGATCACACAGAAGAACATTTTAATAGAAGCAGAGCTCAAAGGTAAGATCAATTTTGTCTCAACGAAGCCTGTTAAAAAGAGTGCACTCTTCTCTTTGGCAAACTCTATTCTCGGCGGTAAAGGTTTAACAATCATTGATCAGGGTGAGTACTACAAGGTCGTTAAATCTAATGATGCTGCAGGTGAAGGGCTTGATGTAAGCAGCAGTATCCAAGGGGAAACCATGAAAACAGTGATGTTCCCTTTGAAGCACTCAAATGCAGCGGTACTTCGTGCTAAGATAAAACCACTACTTCATAAGAGTGCAAAAGTGATCTCTTTTAAAGAGAACAATGTTTTGGCGGTGACGGCAACGCCAAGGACGCTGGCGGCTATCTCAAAAGTGATTAACGCTGTTGAGGTAACAGGTGGAAAACAATCGGTTGTCCTTAAACTGAAACATTCTATGGTCAAAGATGTCTTTCCTAATGCGCAAAATATGGCAAAGAAGATCTTCCCACAGACCATTGAGAGTGAAAAAGTCGATATCTTTAAAGATGAAGCAACAAATTCCATTATTCTTGTCGGTAAAAGTGCCAATAACATCCGTATGATCAAATATATCAAGAAATTGGATATCAAGGGAGAGAGCACCACGCAGCAGATGTATGTAATCAGGCTCAAAAACTCAAACGTCGAAGAGATGGAAAAGATCATGAGTAAGCTTATTTCCCAGATGAACAATGTAGCTGTGAAAGCACCTGTAAAAGGTGGAAAACCACCAAGTAAAGCGATGGTTGTCTCTGATATAGAAAGAAATGCATTGATCTTACTGGCTACGGCGGAGCAGATGAAGAACATCAGAGACACGATAAACAGGATAGATATTCCTAAAGTGCAGGTGTACGTCAAAGCGAAGATCGTTGAAATTGACAGTAATCTCGCTCAACAGGTTGGACTCAAATATGGGTTTAACGGTGGGGCGATTACCAGTAATGGACTCTATACATTAGCAGGAAACATGGGAGCATCTGCACTGCAAATGTCTCCTGCACTCTTGGGATTTCTTAACCTAAATACAGAAACAACAACTTATGATAACAATGGTAATGCCATTATTACGACAGATCCAGCCTTTAAATTCGATGCCACAGATAAGGTCTTTGCTTTGGGAGCAACGCTTGATCTATTGCAACAAAACGGTGCCGCGCGCCTCATGAGTGAGCCTTCTGTCTTGTGTACAAATAACAAAGAAGCAGAGATCTACGTAGGGCAGACAATGTCCATTTTGACGCAGGCACAACAGTCGACTTCTGGTGTGTCAAATGTGGTCAATAATTATTCAAGAGAGGACATCGGACTTACATTGAAAGTCAAACCAAGACTTTCAAGTAACAATAAAGTCACACTGGAAGTAGAAACAGTGCTTGAAGACATTGACCCTTCTTCGGAACAACAAGCAGACAGACCAACCACTACAAAAAGAACCGTGAAGACCAATGCCATAGTAAACAATGGAGAAATGATCATCCTGGGAGGACTTATAAAAAGAGTTGGCGGTAAAGGGGAGTCTAAAGTCCCATTCTTGGGAGACATCCCCTATTTGGGAGATATACTCTTTACGCATCACTCAGATGTGGAAAGAGAGCAGAATGTGGTCATCTACCTTACGCCTTATATTGTGAGAAAAAGTGATGACCTGCAAAAGTTAAAAAGTATGTTGTCTGAACTTGAAGAAGTACAGGAAAGATATAACGATTTCTTTGAAAAAGCACTTGAGGAAAAAACAGGCGTCCCTACTGCAGAAATCGCTTCTGAATCCACTGCTCCGGCTAGCAGACGAATAAAGAGAACATCTCATCAGAATAACTTGAGTCTTTTAGAAGAGGAAGGATAATGTATTTCCCTCGTCTTCAGGATGTAAACCTTGACCCTCTTTGGGAAGAGGAGATCAACCATAAACTGGCACTCAAGCACTCTTTGCTTTTTGCTATGGTTGATGATGTTAAAACATGTATTGTCGAAAAAGAAACCTTGGGAGATGCGCTTAACTATTTTTCAAAACTTTCGTTAGAGTATCCCATCAGTATCGTAGATGATGAGAGTTTTGAGAGACTTAAGAACAAATTCCTAGAGATCCAGACAGGTACTGACTTTGAAGAGATGGCAACAACTTCAGATGAGCTCATAGAGGCAGAATCAGACCTGCTGGAATTTATTCGTAATTCACAAGACCTCCTTTCGAGTGAAGAGTCTGCTCCTATCATAAAACTGGTAAATTCACTCTTC
>NZ_JBFFOH010000208.1:0-3709 GCF_041562805.1 Sulfurovum sp.
CAAAATTCACTTCAAGAGAGTAGGAGCCGTATTCACGCTATGGCTTTGGTGCATGAATTTCTCTATTTGGGAGATAACCTTTCCTGCATAGATCTACCCCTCTACGTCGATAAGTTAGTGCATGACATTAAGCAATCCTGTACTTCAAATCACGATCCGGTCAAGCTCAAAATTGAGATTGAACCCATCTTTTTTTCTTCCAATAAATGTATTCAAATAGGCATGGTTGTTCATGAACTGGCAGTCAATGCTTTTAAACATGCCTTTGCCAATAGAGAAAATAATATTTTTTCAGTGAAGCTTTTTATTATAGAAGAACAACATCATGATTTCATAGAACTATATATTAAAGATAATGGTAAGGGGTTTTGTCATATAACAGACCCTACAGAGAGTAACTCTATAGGTATGACCTTAGTTCATTCTATTGTTGAAGATCAATTGGATGGTACGATCTCATACACCACAAGTCCCGATGGTGTAGAATACAAAATAATTTTCCCGTTTCTGGAGTGTTTAAATGATTAAAAAAAAGATACTTATAGTTGAAGATGAATCAATTATTGCAATAAATTTAAAAGAAGTCCTTATTGACTTAGGGTACGAACCATGTGGCATCGCTCCAAATAGATCTAAAACTTTGGCACTTTTGGAAAAAGGAATTAAGCCTGATTTAGTGCTGATGGATATTTACCTAAAAGGTACAGTAACCGGTATAGAATTGGCTAAAGAATTAAGAAATATTATTCCCAACACGCCCATTATATTCCTTACAGCAAATTCAGAACTCTCTACGATCAAAGAAGCAACTTCTTCTCATGCATATGGGTATTTACTTAAACCTGTAAAAGAGCGAGAACTTCACGCCAACATTGAATTGGCACTTCAAAAATCTAATTTAGCTACTAAAACCAAAGAACAATTGAGCAGTATAGAGAATGTAGCAAAAACACTTGAGCACACACTGCAAGAGAGCAAAGAGGAAAAACTAACACTCATTACACTTAAGTACGGATATGTCTTTGACATAGAAAAAAAGATACTCTATTTAAAAGAAGATATGGTGAACCTCACAGCCAAAGAAAGAGATCTTGTAGCTATTCTTTGTCAACAAAAAGGTAGCTATATATCCCGTGAACAAATAGAATACACTATTTGGGCAAATGAACCCGCAGGAGAAGCTGCTTTTAGATCACTTATGTTCAGAGTCAGAAACAAACTCCATAAAGATCTCATTATCAATAGTAATAACATTGGTTATAAAATTGCGCGGCTGTAACTGTTAATTTCTCATCTCCTGAGACCTAATAGTAAATTTGAGGTACGATGGGTAGCACGTAAGGTTTAATTTTTGATTTTAAAGTGTAACAATATTCTTACAGGCTTCCATGGAAATTTTTCCCACCCTTACTCTTTTATTACTTTTAATAAAGTATCAAATAGTGAGGGTATTAAATATCGTTAAAATTGCTTCTCTAAAAATGGAATGACTTGTTTTTTACGACTCATCACTTTTGGAAGCCAAACTTGATTGTCATCAAGTGTCATTTCAAAAGCAGACTCTATTTTACTGTTATCATTTGAGAGAACAAGCAGTTGAGATCCTTCTTGCATGATATCTGTTAAGAGCAATAAAACAGTATGTCTATCAGCTTCATCTTTTATTTTTTGCATAGCAGCAAAAAGTTCTTCTTTCATATTGTCAAATACAGAAAGATCAACCACTTCAAGTTGTCCAACACCAATGGTATTACCACCCATATTAAAGTCTTTAAAGTCTCTAAGAACAAGCGCTTCTTTTGTATCATTAAGTACATCAGATTTTACAATGAACATCTCCATACCTAACTCTTTTGGATTTTCAATACCTGCAATTTCAGCCAACTCTTTTACAGCTTTAGTATCTGTTTTTGTACATGTTGGAGATTTAAAGATAACGGTATCACTTAATATAGCACACATCATCATCCCTGCCAATTCTTTTGGTATCTTAACATTGTGATGGTCAAACATCTCTTTTACAATGGTGTTAGAACAACCTACTGGTCTTACCCACATCTCTAAAGGTGTATCTGTTTTTAAGTCACCCATTTTGTGGTGATCCACGATACCAAGTATCGTTGCTTCATCGATATCTTTAGGACTTTGTGAACGTTCCATAAAATCAATGAGATAAACATTTTCTCCTGCAAATTCCGTCTTTAATGCCGGTGCTTCAAAGCCAAATCTTTCAAGTATAAATGCTGTTTCCGGATTAACTTCACCTTGTCTAACCGGGATAGTATCTTCTCCAAGTTGATTTTTAAGGTATGAAAGGGACAATGCACCTATGATCGAATCTGAGTCTGGGGTTGTATGACCAAATATATATGCTGACATAATTGTAATTTCCTGTAACTTTTTTGGTATTATATCTTATTATACTTGTTTCAGTATAAGAGTATTACTGAGAATAGAAGGAATAGTCATGACACATGACCATAGTCATCACCATGAAATAAACAACTACAATCGCTCATTTGCTATAGGTATTGCACTCAATGTCATCTTTGTTATCATTGAAATAAGTTATGGACTTGTTGCTGATTCACTGGCACTTATAGCAGATGCTGGACATAATCTGAGTGATGTCATGAGCCTTATGCTTGCATGGGGTGCAAACTATCTGGCAACAAAGCACCCTACCCGCAAAAGAACCTATGGCTTGCGTAAAGTAACCATCATGGCTTCCTTACTCTCTGCAGTTTTACTTCTGGTAGCTATGGGTGGTATCGCATGGGAATCACTTGAACGACTCTCTTCTCCAAAACCTGTAGATGGTGTGATCATCATTGTCGTTGCTGCCATTGGAGTAGTCATAAATACCGCAACCGCATTACTCTTTGTAAAAGGTCAAAAACATGATCTTAACATCAGAGCAGCATACTTGCATATGGCAGCAGATGCAGCCATTTCTTTGGGTGTTGTTGTTGCAGGTATAGCTATTATATTAACGGGTTGGATCTGGCTTGACCCTGTTATCAGTCTTCTTATTGTAGTTGCTATTTTAGTGGGGACATGGCAGTTACTCAGAGATTCTATAGATCTTTCCATCGATGCTGTACCACAGGGAATAGATGTTACCCATATCCAAAGCTATTTAAAAGATCTCGAATATGTAACTGATATACATGACTTGCATATCTGGGCACTGAGTACAACAGAGACTGCCCTAACAGTACATCTCGTAACTACCCTTGAAGTGATTGACAACAGTTTCCTTAGAGATACACAAGAGCACCTGCATCAACACTTTAACATTGCACATACAACCATTCAAATAGAGAATGAAGCGGGTGACTACCAATGCGTTCTCAATCGTGATGAATATAGATTATAAATATAAAGGAAATATGATGAAAATATTCGTATTAAGTCTAGTGTTTTTGGGGCTAAGTATGCCTCTATACCCTAAGGATAAAGAATTGGAAAAATACATTTCTACCTTTGATTATGAAGCAAGAATAGAGATGAAAATAAATAGTAAATGGCTTATTGATTTATTGGAGGAAGGAGAAGCTCAATTGATCGATATACGATTTCCAGAAGAGTATGCTGCATGGAAGGTGGGACCGTCTATCAATATACCACTCAACGAACTTCCCCATAGACTTAAAGAGATCGACAAAACAAAAACTGTCGTGATGGCCTGCCCTCATAAAGACAGGGC
>NZ_JBFFOH010000209.1:0-3680 GCF_041562805.1 Sulfurovum sp.
AAGTTGTTACGGGATTGAATCATATAGATAGGGATGGTATAGTTAGAAGTACTGACGGTTCAGGTAAAGAAAGACCTAAGTTCAGTATAGATTCCACAGCACTTGGAGGTATCTATGCCAATGCCATCTCTCTTGTGGGTACACAAAAAGGAGTAGGGGTCAATCTCCCTTCGGAGATGTTGGTTCAAGACAGATTAGAGATATCTGCAGATGGTCAGATCATCTTGGGTAAAGTCTCTGTACGAAACAAAGCAAACATTCGTTCAAACAGCAGTTACATAGAGATTAATGAAGGGGTATACGCTGATACACTTGATCTACAAGCTTTGACCGATATCCGCCTACATGGAAATACTGGTGCAACCAGTAATCTTACTCTCCTTGGGAATGATCTCTATAACGATGGGCTTATCGCTGCAGGTGTTAACGCGGACTTTATTCAGGCACAAGATGGTTTTCTCAACTTAGGATTTACAGAAAGTATCAACAATGAAGGTGTGCTCTATGGTTTAAGTGGCACCACTATAGATACCAAGAATTTTATCAATGCTGATCAGGCAGAAGTAATTACTCAAACACTGTTGATCCATACTGGAGAGACACTACATAATACTGGAGAATTAAGAGCAAACCTCACAACACTGGATACCCAAACACTTAGTAATACAGGACTTATCCATGCGAATGATGTTATGCGTATCACTACTGAGAACTTTGACAATACTCAGGGAACGGTAGAAGGTTTAGACAGTGTTACACTAAACATTGCAAACGGGTTTTTGAACAACAACGGTATACTTTTTTCTGATAATGTGCTTACACTTACAACAAGCATTCTGAGTAACATAGACGGAAGAATACAAGCCGATGAGACTTTGACATTAAGTAGTGCAGGAAATATAGATAATACAAGAGGAACTCTCCACTCTGGTACAGGGACAACTGTTACTGCACAGACACTTAAGAATGAAGAAGGATTTATCGGTTCTATCAAGGCAGTCTTTCTGGATCTCTTTGATCTCAATGGAGATAACGGAAGTATCTCAGGTGAGGATGTAACTATCCAGACTTCAAACATTCAGAGTAATAATGCAACTATTCTCTCTTCAGGTGGATTAAACATAGCATCAAGTGGAGATGTGACACTTACAAACTCTGCGATGCTGGCCAATAGCGAGTTAAATCTCATAGCCAAAGAGGTTACTTTTGATGGAAGTACACTTTATTCTGTACATGACATTCTCAATCTAAGTAGTACTGCACTGCAAGCACAGAATACATACATGGAAGCTGATCAATTACTTAACCTCAATGCTTCAGAACATGTAAATATCTCAGATTCGACTATGAAAGGGAACATGATTCAAGTAAGTACAGAGCAGGATGTCACAGTAAATAATGCAAATATTGTGGCTGGTGATGACTTGAGTATAAAAGCACAAACATTAAATCTCCACAACGCTTCATTAGTTGCACAGGATATAGGAACTATCAACTCTGGTATAGTTAACAATAGTGATAGCGTAGTTTCTGCTACAGAGATGCATATCAATACTACAACATTTAACAATGCAAATAGCCATTTATATTCAGCTGGTGGTACTGTGAACATTGCTACCACAGGTACACTGAATAATAACAATGGTCTGATATCTGCAAATGGAAATCTTGTACTTGATGCAGAGAGCTTAGACAACCGTAATGGAGATTTGGAAGCAGGGGATACTTTAGATGTTACAAGTCATAATGTACAGATAGAGGGATCACGGTTCTTTGCAGGAGATCACTTAGCTGTGACTTCAAACATTTCCAACATTGATGCGAACACAAAGTTTCTTTCATCCAACTCTATGGATCTGTATTTTGCAGGAAATTTGATACACTATGGAGAGATACTTGCCAATGGTAGGGCAAATATCACCGTCCGTGGTGACCTTAGTAACGAGAGTGACATCACGGCCAACAACTCATTAAACATTGTTGCTAATACACTTAATAATAATGCCAATAATACTGGTGCAAGTATAAGAGGAGGATACCTCTCAACGCTTATATTAAATGGAGATCTAAATAACTATGGGTTCCTTACTTCTTCGGGGAATTTAGAGGTCACAGCTACAGAGATCAACAACTATGCAGGGATAGCTGCTGCCTTTGATCTCACGCTAAATGGTACAGATCTTTATAACTATCAAACTTTAGTCTCTGGTACAGACATGCGATTATATATTTCTAATGTACTGAGAAACAATGAAGATGCAAATATCTATGCCGGTAATAATTTGATCATTGCCAGAGATAATACTGGGAAGAAGAGCAATAAAGTTGAGAATATTTCTGCCAGGATAGAATCTCAGAATGATATGCGTATTTTGGCTATGGATATTTCTAATATTTCAGCTACGGAGATCACGACAACATTGCAAGAAGTGAATAGCGTGATTGATATAACATGTGGTGACTGGGGAGGTTTTTCCTGTCCAGACAAAAATATTGCTTTAGAAATAGACCTTATGGCAATCAAGGCAGCAATTATACAGGAATATGCAGATAATAGTGTGGTGTTAAGTGAGAGTGAACTACAGGTATTACTTACAGAACAAATGATCAAAGAAGACAGACAAGCCTACATTTTACATATGTATAAAGATACACAAACGACAGCAAATGAATTGTATTTTTATGAACTTACTGCATCACTTGATAGTAATGAAATGATAGTAAAAAGAACAAAGCCACACAAGAAAGAAGAGTTTAGAAAAGTTGACTATACGGTTACCAAAGAGATAGTAGATGCAACTTCATTGGCTAACCATAAAGAGGGACAAATCATTTCTGGACATAACCTTGCATTAGAGGCAGATACCATTACAAATAAAACCAGTCTTATTGCAGCCAGTAACGATATGGATTTAAGAGGTGATCTAGCCAATATAGGTGTAGGCAGCACAGAATCTCTAGCAACAACTATTAATTATTCTTGGAAACGTAAAAGCGATGGAGGTCGGGGTCAGTTACCTATCTCTAAATTTGAAATACGTGATATAGATGGCGTTTCTTCCCGGATCCTAGCTGGAGGAACACTGACTGGAAACTTTGGTGTTTTACAAAATGGAATGGAAGCAGATACTTCTGTATTTATTGATCCTAATGCTCCCACTATTTCCACAAGTACTCAAACTACAGATGAGACACAGCAAAATGCAACAAACATAGATACCAACTTTAATACACCTAATGTTGATCAAGATGCAATTGAAAGTACTTCTTTAGCACTTACACCTCAAGTTTACAATCCTGGTACAGAAGCTATCACTCTGCCAAATGACCCTTATGGACTTTTTGTCGCTTCAGAAGATCCGGATGGTCCACTTATAGAGGCTAACCCTGAGTACACTAGCTACAATAACTTTGTAAGTTCTGATTATTTGTTAGACCGTTTGGGGTATGATGGCTCAAGTCAGATGAGACGTTTGGGTGATGCGATGTATGAGACTCAGCTCATTCGTGATGCGATCATAGCTATGACCGGTCAACGATACATAGGTACCGCACAAAATGATAATGATCAATATACCAACCTGATGAATGCAGGTGTAAGCTACGCACGAGAGGTTGGACTGGAACTAGGTGTTCCTCCAACATCTTTACAACTGAAAAATCTCAAGGAAGACTTGGTC
>NZ_JBFFOH010000210.1:0-3625 GCF_041562805.1 Sulfurovum sp.
AAGTCTTTGTAGTCTATAAAGTCTACTTTTAATTCACAATATTTGCAAAATCTTTTTTTAAATTTTCTTCTTTCTGCCATGGTGTTCTCCTAAAACGGTATTTCATCTTCATTTATGTCAATTTCTGGGATGTTTGACGTAGGTTGTGGTGCAGCTTTCGGAGCAGACGGTGCAGGTTGACTATAGCTGTCATTTGATGGAGCATTATAATCTGTTCCACCTTGTTGACTATATCCGTTACCACCCATAGGTGCTGCTTCGTCTTTACTTCCTAGCATTTGAAGGTTTTCCACTGTTACTGAGTGTTTGCTTCTTTTGCTTCCATCTTGCGCTGTCCACTGATCTAGCTTCAATCTTCCATCTACTAAAACTTTGCTACCTTTACGTAAGTACTGATTTGCAATTTCAGCAGTTCTACCAAAAAAAGTAAGGTCTACAAAGAGTACTTCTTCTTTTTGTTCACCAGTTTGAGACTTGAATTTACGTGAAGTTGCGATGGCAGTATTACCAATGGCAGATCCACTTTGTGTATATTTGATCTCAATATCTCTAGTGAGGTTTCCGGCTAAAATTATCTTGTTGTACATAAGGTTGCTCCTAATCTATGGTTGATTATGCTTCTGTAGCTTCTGCTGCAGGTGCTTCTGCTGCAGGCGCTTCTGCTTCAGGTGCTTTCGTCTCTGCTACAGGAGTAGCTTCTTTTTTGTTCGCTTCTGCAACAAGTTTATTAAATTGTGCTAGCTCTTTTTGTTTAGTATATTTAACAGTTAAAAACTTCATAACGTCTTCATTGATCTTAAGATTTCTCTCAAGCTCTTGAATAGTTGTACCTTCTGCTTTATAGAAAAGAACAGTATAGTATCCTCTATTATGTTTTTCTACTGGATATGCAAGTTTTCTCATACCCATATCATTAGTACCAACTAGCTCAGCACCTTCTCTAGCAAGAATATCTTTTACTTTCGTAATTTGTGCTGCAATCTCTTCTTCTGTAAGTGTAGGTTTAACTACAAACAGTGTTTCATAACAAGTCATATTGTTTCCTTTTGGTTTAATAGCCCATGTATACAGCTGTAAACAAACATCTTGAATGTAAGTATAGCTGTCCAAAAATGAGCAAGAATTTTGGAAGCATTATATTACAACATTATCCCTTAGGCACACATTAGAAAATTTTTTAGATATTTTTTTGTTGTAAACTCGTAATATTAATAAGTTTTCTTGTATTATTTGATAAAGTTAATTTATATAAAAGGGATTTATTATGAAAAGAAGAAATTTTTTACGTTTATCGGCAACATCAGCAATGGCAGTAGCAATTGCTCCATCACTTATTACTGAGAAGCTTTATGCAGAAGATGGAAGTCTTTTTCAAACATTTGAAAAGGTACAACTTAAAGATGCTGAGGGTAACCCACTTAAATCTAAAGCGTTAGTTGTAGAAGAGAACTATGTATTTATGTACCCACATGCAGGTACTCCTGCTATTATGGTTGACCTTCCATCCCCTACAGAAAAAGACATTAAGCTGAAAGCAGAAGACGGGACTGAATATGTTTATAAAGGTGGTGCAGGAGCAAAAGGAACACTTGTTGCTTATTCTGCAATCTGTGCGCATCAATTAACTTATCCTACAACTAAGATGTCTATGTTCCAGTACGTACCAACTACAGGAAAAACATTAGCATATGATAAACCAGGTGTTTTTGTGTGTTCTTCACATCTTGCTGCATACGATCCAAGAGAAGGTGGGAAAGTGGTAGGTGGACCAGCACCTCAAGGTTTGGCTTCTATCATTCTTGAAATTGATGAAGAGGATAATATTTGGGCAGTTGCTGTACTTGGACCAAACAAGTTTCAAGCATTCTTTGATGCATTTAAACAAGAACTTAAAGCGGTTTATGGAAGAAAAGGCGCTAAAAAACTTACAAAAGATGAGGTAAAAGTACAACCACTTAAGAATTTCTCTGCCGAACTAATTCAAGCGTAAAACCGACATATAAGGTATGATAAATTGCATCATATCTTATAGTTATTCCTTCAAAATTTTCTTGTACCTTTTGGTTACATCTTCAAATTAATTCATAAAATGCTTCAAAATAATTGTGATTAAATATAACTTCTGTCATAATTTAATTACTTTATATTATGTAAAGAGATTTAAAAATACAATTCTAATAGGAGACATTATGGCAATGAATAGAAGAGATACGTTTAAACTTGCTGGTGTAGCAGCAGCAGCTGCTGCAATGCCAAGCATGGCAGTAGCAACTGAGGGAAAAGCAGCAGCTAAGAAAACTACTGGTAAATCAGTAGTGATCGTAGGTGGAGGTTTCGGTGGACTCACTATGGCGAAAGCACTTAGAAAAAAAGATAAAACTATTGAAGTAACTGTAATTGAAAAGAACAACATCTTCATGGCATGTCCTTTCTCTAATGCTTTACTTGGTGGTCTTGATGGTGTAAGTTTAGACACTTTTGTTGGCGATTACTATCAGCCGTCTGCAAAACATGACTATAACTTTGTTAATGCAACAGTAACTGGTATTGATAGAAAAGCCAAAACAGTGACAACAACAACAGGTGTTATCGCATATGATATTCTTGTACTTTCTCCAGGTATTGCATATGATTATGAAAAACAATTCCCAACATGGTCAGCGGAAAAAATTGCAGAGGTTTCTCAGGCTTGTCCATCTGGTTTAATGCCAGGTAATGAGCATATCGCATTGAAGAGACAGCTTGACAATATGGATGATGGTAACGTGATCATCGTACCACCTGCAAAAGGAAAATACAGATGTCCACCAGCACCATATGAGAGAACAGCTATGGTAGCGAACTACATGAAAAATGAAGGTATCAAAGGAAAAGTAATTGTTCTTGATACAAGAGGTGGAAAATTTGCTAAAGGTGCTGCATTTAAAGAATCTTGGAATGACTTATTCGCAGATATCATTGAGTATAAAGGTCTTACTGAAGTTGTTGATGTTGATACCGCAGCAAAAACAATTACATATAAAGAATTTGCAAATGCTGATGATGAAAAAGGTGTAACTAAAACTGAGAAGTATCAAGTTTGTAACCTTATGCCAATCAACAAATGTTCTCCAGTAGTTGCACATGCAGGTATTGAAGTAAACGGTGCAGGTTATGCATTGATGGACGGTTATAGCTTCAGATCTAAAACTGATGCAAACATTTATGTTATTGGTGATGCAGTAACTCATGCTATCCCACCAAGTGGACAAACAGCTATCTGGGGTGCTCATAGAGCAGCAGGACAAATTGTTGATCAACTTAATGGTAAAGTATCTGACACTAAAGCAGGTCTTCCAGCTAAAGCAGCAAACGTATGTTTCTCAATGGTAGGTGGTAAACCAGAAGAAGCGATTATGGTTACACACACGTTCTCTGCAGATAAGAGTGGTAAACTAAAAGGTAAAGGAAATGTACCTAAGCCAAAAGATGGTAACGGTAAATTCAGATCTAAAGGTACTGCAACAGCTACTAGAGAGTGGTTTGGTGGAGTTATGAGAGAAATGTTCTCTTAATAGGTCATCTTTTTAATGATCTGCACTCATCTATGAAAGATGGGTGCAGTCACTTACCTACGTAAACTCTC
>NZ_JBFFOH010000211.1:0-3598 GCF_041562805.1 Sulfurovum sp.
GACATGGCAAAATTAAAAGAGTTGTCAGACAGTGACATGGTTGCACAGCAAAAAGCCGCGATGATAGATAAAAGTGCTCCTAACCCCTCCGTTGAAGCTATCTTGCATGCAATCATCCCTTTTAAGGTGGTGGACCATACTCATGCAGATGCTATCGTGACGATTTCCAATTCAAAAAATGGGATAGTGTTGATAGATGAATTATTCCCCAATTTTCTCATCATCCCTTATGTAATGCCCGGGTTTATTTTGGCACAAAAGATCTATGAAATGACACAGGATGATTTTGACTGGTCCAAATGTGAAGGGATTATCTTGCATAATCATGGGATCTTTACTTTTGATGATGATGCTAAAAAGTCTTACGATAAGATGATCAATGCAGTGACAAAGGCAGAGGAGTTTTTAAAGAAAAATGCTGCTATATCACTCAATCCAGTTGAGCCAAGCGCTTTTGATATGAGTGAACTTAAAATAGATAAATTTATGCATATCAATCAAACCCCTTTAGCCTTGCACTATGCATCACAAGAGAATCTTAGAGCTAAAGTGACACGTGGAGTTTTAACACCTGAGCATATTATACGTACGAAGCGTATACCTTTGGTGATAGAAGATGATGAGGTTGAAAGTGCGTTAAAACATTACAGAGTAGGGTATGAAGCCTATTTTAATGCTTATAAAAAGGATGAGGTCATGTTGGATACTCGACCTAAATATGCTGTCATAAAAAATGTGGGGGTAGTGAGCTTTGGTAAGACACAAAAAGAAGCAGATGTCATCAATGATGTTGTGACACATACTATGATGGCAGTATTGCGTGCAGACAAACTTGGTGGGTATCAGAGTATCTCCATTCCAGATAGTTTTGCTATGGAGTATTGGGAACTAGAACAAGCTAAATTAAAAAAATAGGAAATAGCATGCAATACCTTATGGCAATAGATGCAGGAACCGGTTCTGTAAGAGCCGTTATTTTTGATACCAAAGGTAATCAAGTAGCAGTAGCACAAAAAGAGTGGCTACATTTGGAAGTTGAGGGTGTACCAAGTTCCATGACATTTGATACTCAAAAGAATTGGGACCTAGCTGTTTGGTGTATACAAAATGCGTTAAAAGAAGCAAAGTTAGAAGGCTCTGATATTTTAGCAGTAAGTGCAACCTCTATGCGAGAGGGTATCGTCCTTTATAACAAAGAAGGTGAAGCACTCTGGGGAGTAGCAAATGTGGATGCTCGAGCAGATAAGGAAGTACGGTTTCTAAAAGAGCAGTATGAGGGCATAGAAGAATCATTTTACGAAACTTCAGGACAAACTTTTGCACTGGGCGCACTGCCGAGAATCTTATGGCTGAAAAACAATAGACCTGAAGTTTACGAGAAAGTAACATCCATCTCGATGATAGGAGATTGGATCTTGGCAAAATTGAGCGGTATCATCGCTACGGATCCAAGTAATGGAGGGACTACGGGTATCTACTCCTTGAAGAATAGAGACTGGGAACCGGATATGGCAGAAAAAGTAGGCATAAAGGCAGATATCTTTCCTCCAACTTTAGAGCCGGGTACTGTGATGGGAGCAGTCACATTAGAGGCTTCAGAACAAACAGGCCTAGCCACTTCAACTAAAGTAGTGATGGGTGGTGGAGATGTACAGTTGGGTGCAGCTGGACTAGGCGTGGTAAAAGAAGGACAGGTTGCCATACTTGGTGGTTCTTTTTGGCAACAGGTAGTTAACATAAAAAGCGATACCTTGCCACCTAAAGACATGAGTATCCGTGTCAACCCCCATGTTGTCGAAGGACTTTCTCAAGCAGAAGGCATTACTTTTTTTAGTGGATTAGTGATGCGTTGGTTTAGAGATGCTTTTTGTGAAATAGAAAAACAGGAAGCGCTTGAGCAAGGGTTAGATACATATACTGTGCTGGAAGAGAAAGCAAAAGAAGTACCCGTAGGCTCCTATGGGATACTCCCTATTTTTTCTGACAGTATGAAGTACGGTAAATGGTACCATGCAGCACCGAGCTTTTTAAATCTTTCTATCGATCCAAAAGTGTGCAACAGAGCATCAATGTTCAGAAGTCTTCAAGAGAATGCCTGCATTGTCTCAGCCATTAACTTGGAAAAGATAAAAGCTTTTAGCCATATTGAGATATCAGAGATAGTTTTTGCCGGCGGTGCAAGCAAAGGAGCCCTCTGGTGCCAGATATTAGCAGATGTGACAGGGTGTAAGATAAAAGTACCTAAAGTAACAGAAGCTACGGCTTTAGGTGCCGCGATGGCAGCAGGAGTAGGTGCAGGCATTTATGAGAGTATAGTCAATGCAGCAGAAGATTTAGTGGTATGGGACAAAGGGTATCTCCCAAACAGTGAAAACTTTAGTAAGTATTCTGATATAAGAGGACAATGGCAGGAAGTCTATGAAAACCAATTAAGCCTTGTGGATAGAGGATTGACTCAGTCTATGTGGAAAGCACCGGGAGTGTAAAGTGAGCTTCACAAAAGAAGTGGAATGTTTGTTTATATCAGTCTATTATATAAAGACTATAAAAAATGAAGATTTTCATTTAGACATATGATTAATTCTGTTTAGATATAATCTTTCTTATTAAGAAGTTAAGTATATGTATGACTTAATATAAAACGGGAGATAGATGAATACCATAATTCCATGTGAAGCTAGTGAAAGAAAATGATAAATACTATTAGGAAGTTACGTAGTTTATTGACACGAAGAGATAAACAATTTTTACTAGGCTTATTGTTCTTCTCCATAATTATATCAATCATAGAGACAGTTGGTATATCTGCTATCATGCCTTTTGTTGCTATTGCAACAAATTTTTCTCTTATTCATGAAAATGAATATTACTCTTTAATATATCAAATGTTTAATTTTGATAACGACGTTCAGTTTGTTATTTTATTTGGTATTGTATTGATTTTCTTTTATGTATTTAGAAGTATTATAAATCTACTTTACTTTTATCTGTTAAATAAATTTACACAAGGGAGATATCATCTCTTAGCATATCGACTTTTTGAAAATTATATGGGATTGCCTTATAAAGATTTTATTAGTAGAAATTCATCTACAATGACGAAGAATATTGTAAGTGAAGCGACACATTTGACGACTTTGATATCATCAGGGTTACTGATGATGAGTGAGGTCTTTATCATCATATTTATTTATTCAATGATGCTTTATATAAACTATAAGATTACATTTCTTTTAACTGTAATTTTAGTTTTTAATGCGATGTTAATGTTGAAAACAGTTTCTCGAAAGATTAAGAAGGCGGGAGTAATAAGAGCTGAAGTTCAAAAAAGATTTTATGAAATAATAAACAGAAGCTTTGGAAATTTTAAACTTATAAAACTTCAGTCTAATGATAAAGAAATACTCAAAGACTTTGGTAATGCAAGTTCAAAATATGCTCATGCAAATATTACTAGTGCAACATTAGGGCATGTACCAAGACTTTTTTTAGAAGCAGTTGGTTTTGGAATTATAGTTTTTATCATTACGTATTTAGTTTGGAAATATGAAAACAATATATCTAATGTATTGGCAATGATATCTATGTTCGTTTTAGC
>NZ_JBFFOH010000212.1:0-3580 GCF_041562805.1 Sulfurovum sp.
AGCAAAAGCTTCTTATGTTCCAGGAACTCTTGGTAACACTAAAGCACATAACACAACTACATTTACAATCATCCCAACAGGTAAAAAACTTAAACTTGTTGCTCATGGTTACTGTACTAAACACGGTATCTGGGAAGGTACTGAGAAAGAAATTACAGTAAACTAGTCCTCTAAGCCCCTTATACTAGGGGCTTAATATTTTTCACACCTCTACTATTTCTACCTTTATATACATTCTAAAACATTTATTTCACACCTTTATATATCTTCTGCTACACTACGGACATAAAAGACCAAGGGTTAAAAATGCATATGCAAGATTTATCAGATAAATGTGTAAAAAAGTTTCTTAAAAAAGTAGAAGAGAAAATGGAGGATACTTCAATAGTACCTTCACATGTAATAGCCAAATACTGCCGTATGCTCACAATTTATTGCGATACAGGAGGAAAAGTATCGGAAAGCTTTATAAGTTCAATGGACAAATGTATTCAGGAAATAATCTCTATAGAAGGTATGGAAGAGATTCTCAACGAGTGCAATGAATGTCCTGACGATATATAATTTTATAGACTTCATATAATCTATTAGGGAGAGAGGAATGGGAAAAATAATATTGGTGGTAATGCTGTTGACTATAGGTGCCAGTGCTAACGCTATTGAAGATACCAGAAGGTCTTGTGCTGCTGGTGATGCCAAGAGCTGTAAGATCATGGGTGATCTGACTCGTGCAGGTCTAGGTGTTGAACAGAATAAAACTAAAGCCCAAAACTATTATGATATAGCTTGCTTTTATCGCGAGAAGGATGCGTGTAAAGAGCTCGAAATAATGAGTAAGGATACAATATAAGATTAATAAAATATAGTACTGCAAAGGTACTGATATTGAAGTATGGTAGCTAACCTATTTAGAGACAGTTAATACAGACTTTATATAATATTTTAGAATAACTAAACACCTTCATATCCTATATTTATTATCATATATTTAACATTCCCTGCTAAAAAAAACCATTATTTTATTTTAGTTATATTCTTAAGCTGAACCAAATACAGTGAAAGTATAATTTAATATATATAAGGAAGAAGAAATGAAAAAGTTATTATTTGGATTAATACTGTTAACAGGGATAGGTTTGAGTGCCGATGAGTATAAAAAACATCAAAAATTATGTGTAGGTGGTGATCCTAAGGCCTGTAATACTCTTGGATCTATGTATGATAGTGGATATGATTTTAATCAGGCTAAGATCTATTATAAGAAAGCTTGTGATGGCGGTAATGCTAATGGCTGTGCAAATCTTGGAAAAAGATATGAACCTGAAGCCGGTACACAAAAACAGTATGCTCCTTCTATAAAGCTTTATGTAAAAGCTTGTGATGCAGGAAGTGCTATTGGTTGCGCATATCTTGGAAATATGTATGAACTTGCTAACGGATTAAAAAAAGATTACCCTAAAGCGATAGAGCTTTATGAAAAGTCGTGTAATGCCGGAAGTGCTATTGGTTGTGCATATCTTGGAAATATGTATGAGCATGGAAAAGCTCTGAAAGCAGATCGTCTCAAGGCGGAAGAATTTTATACAAAGAGTTGTTATGGTGGCAGTGGGTTAGGTTGCTATAATCTTGGTGCCATGTATTATGAGGCACAACATAAAGATTCTGATCATTCAGTTGTTAAATCACTTTTTCGTGAAGCTTGTGGTCTTGGTGAAATTTTGGGATGTAAAAATTATAGACTCCTAAGTAAGGAATAATAAGCTGTTAATTGACAGTATTCTTTCGTGCTAGCAGCAAATACAAATAACATTTTTTATTACCTATGTATAGTGAGAGTTTTTGTAACCTTTTAAAAAATTAACTCTATACAATTAACACACCGTTAACATTGAGTTGATACAATACAATCAAAAAAGTGGAAGGTAGTATACTGTTATGCGGTCAAAAATTATATTTTTAATCTTATTCATGCTTTCTTTTACTATCTTTCATGATTCACTGATGCCTCTTATCGAAAAAAACAAACACACTGATGTAGCACATTACTTAAGTGATGCTGCACCTACACAAGAGTGTACAGATTTCAATGAAATACACAGTATGTTCCATTTTATGGCTATTGTAATACCTTCTAAAAACATACAGATACAATTTGCAAAAAGAGAGACGATACCACATCTCGCGCTCGAATACAGCCCTCCCCTTGAAAAAACCTCTTACAAGCCACCAATAGCATAACCCTCAAATATTTACAATTTTATTAAAACACTGCTCAGTTATATCTTATGTTTTTGAAAGATAATGACTGATTTTCAATACTATATACAAGAAAGAGAAATAAATTTATGAAACAGATCTTCCTATTTGTGTTACTGATACAATTCAGTCAGGGTTCAATATTGACTTTGAAAAATGTATTAGCATCAGCAAATAACAATAACGCACTTACACAAGCTATAGATAAAGAACGTCTTCTTCTTAAATCTAGAAACTTAGCCGACACTTCGACTGATCCAATGGAGCTTTATGGAACAGGTACAAGAGCATATCCTGAATTTGGAAACAATGACTATGAATATTCTATTGGGGTTTCCAAACAACTCTCATGGGGGAATACTCAAGAAGAGGATCAAACGATCACACGCCTTAACAATGAAGCCTATCTTTTAGAAGAAGATAAAAAGGTTTTGAGTTTTAAAAATGGATTGAAGAATTTATATCATCAACATTGTTTAGATCATAAGAATTATAAAAGTGTTAAGCAAAACTATCAAGATTTTTCTACACTTTATAAAAAGAAACAGAAAGCATATAAATATCAAGAGATATCCAAAACAGAGCTTATGCAGCTTGAAATTGAAAAAAACAGGCTTTATTCAATCCTCCAGGAAATGCAAATGGTACAAAAAATATCTAAAAATAAACTTTTTATTCTGGGACGAATAAACCATACTCAGAAAACTGTTTTATCATGTAGTGACATGTACCCAATTAGAGAAAATACTGATCTAAAAGAAAATACATTTGAACTTTCAAAAGAGGCACACAAAAAGCGTATACAAAGTACACAGGTAGCCTTGGGACGACATTCAAAGTCTGTGGATTCTATTAACCTCTCTGTTCAATATGATAAAGAAACAGATATTGATAAATACAGTGTAGGTGTTTCCATACCCCTTGCTTTTACAAGTAGAAGATCCGAACAGGAACGTGCAGCAGCAATGTATAAAAATGCTGCTCTTGGTTTTCAGTATGAACAGACAATGACTGAAAAAAATAGTATGTTATCAGAATTAAGATCCACTTTAAAAAGTAAGGCTATGATGATAAAGTCACTCAAAAACAATTTACATGACTACAAAAAAGATCTCTTACCTCTTATCAAAAAGAGTTATGACTTAGGTGAGAGTTCAGTCATAGAGTACTTACTTAACAGACAAAACTATCATACACTTAAACAAGAACTTTTTGCTACACAGAAAGCCTATTATCACACACTGTTCACACTCTATACACTCAGCGAAATGAAGGATAACTAATGAGAAAACAACTTATACTCTTAACACTATGTACACTTATA
>NZ_JBFFOH010000213.1:0-3562 GCF_041562805.1 Sulfurovum sp.
TCGATGCTTTTGGAGACAAAGCAGTAAAAATGCTATGATACATTTTAAGCGTACTCTCCCTATCCATTGCATAAAGATGCCCATACAGAAGGGTTAAGAGAATAAGGATCTTTTTCAAAACATATACTCCAGTTCAATCATGACACGTTGATCTATAGGAGAGATCTCTAAAGCGCCGATTGCACCATTTACCGGGTTTATTGTATATTGACTCGTCTTTTTTGCTTTATTTAAAAGATTATCTCCTTTAAGTGTCAATGTAAGATCTTCGTTCACATTCCAAGAAATAGAACTTGTCAGATCAAAGTAGTTTGTCCAATTAACGCTGTTCGTATGCCAAACAACACCATTATAAAAATCAATGTCTTCATGGCTGTTTGTAAAACTGAAATATCCACTAACATCTTCCAATTTATCTAAATTGAAGATATCCCTATAGTGTGCATAATAGAGCTGTAAATTCATTTGGTTATCTGCATTAAAACTATAATCATAATTAAGGACCGATGTAAAATATTTTGTATCATTCCCTAACATATTTGCTCTGTCTTGAATCAGACTATCTTCATCCTGCATCGCCTGCAAGATAAGTCTTATGCGTTGTTTTTTATCACTATATGAAAACTCCTGGGTTATCCCTATCGTTGTTTGCGCATCTACATTTTGATAGATTGAAAGATCCAAATAGCGCACCAGTGGCTCCAAGGCAAACTGATTACGAAAAAGATATGCCTTATAGCTCCAATTCTCACTGCTATAAAGATAGCCCAAGCGAAGCTGCCAGAGAGAATCATCCCCTGCTCCTCCATTGCGTCCTATATGATTATATGATACACCAAACGTCAACAACTCTTGAGCACTTAAGCTGTATTGGTCTTGAAAAAAGAGAGAACCTACTCTTTCTTCTGTAAATGGAGTTATTAGTGAGTCTTGCCCATTATTTTCAAAAGAATCAAGCTTTTTTAACCTGCCCTTTATTCCGGCTGTGAGGCGATGGTCCTTTATCGTTTCAGTATATGTCAGCTCTGCTGTATAAGTGCTATTCTTGTATTTTCCATCAAAAGTGTTGGAGCCCAAAGCATCAGCCCAAGCCAAAGGAAACTCATCTGCTTGTTCCATATCAGTCTTGAGCCACTCATAAACAAACTGCCCACGCCAATGCTCACTTAAGTCAATACCGTAATCTATGTGTACATTCAAATAATCAATTCCAGATTCTAAAGGGGTAGCATCCCAACTCATACCCGCTAGACTATCAGTATTTTTCTTCATTACTTGTAGGTGAAAAATTTGATCTTCTGTTTTAATATAAGAAAAAAGTTGTGTACGTTCAAAGTCTCTACTGAGAGGCCTGGAGGTTCCATTATCTATGGTTTCCCTCACTGCATCAGTATGAGAGAAGTTGACCATATAGGAGAAGTCTTCCTTCTGCTCACCATAACTGAGGCTCTGAGAGTTATATCCTCTGCTGCCCTGTACAAGGTCTAGCTTTCCTCCAGCATCACGTTTTGGATCTTTGGAGTAAAGAAAAACGGTAAGGTATGCTGGCTCAACAGTAGTTTCAAAAGAGGGAGTCATATAATAAAACTCTATATGGTCAACAAAATCTATGTTCACATCCCCATAAAGCATCAATCCACTACCCATCCAGCCTTGGGTAATCTCTACACCATCCACATAAAGACGGACAAAATTACTTCTGTAAGCTTCAAATGCTCCTGATGTTAAAGGATCTGGTAAGGCATATCTATTTTCATGATAATAGATCATAGGTGTGGTTTTAAACACATCTTTAAGTGTTTTGGCATGCATCTTTTCCAGTTTTTCTCTGGTGAAAAGTATCAAATGCCCTTTGTTTTCATCAATCGTTTTTTGGCTTAAGTCATTTTTCTGATTATACTCTTGTAAAATACTATCTATATTCTCAGCATAAACCATATTTGAAGAGAGTAACCATAAAAAAACCAAGCCCTTCTGTATCACACTTTGTCCAAAAAAATTACTCATCTTTTATCCATTACCTAAAATTATTTTAAATTATATCCTAGTTTTTTGTAAGTATCTTCAATTAGATTAAGTATAGCAAAATAATGTCAAAAAAATGTCAAAATACTTTTTAGCAACATATAACGAAAAAGCCCCTATACTCTTACATCGTAATTATCAAGGATTATTTAGTGCTTACAAAAGCTTTTCACCTCTTGACGGAAGAATATTCTATTATCCTTGCCACAACAGAAGAACATATACAAGCAGTAAAAGATATAAGAGCAGAAGTCTTTGTTGCAAGACTGGAAATGTCTTTAGAAGAGTTGGAATCCCGAAACTTTCTTATCAATAAAGATGATAAACAGTCATTTATCTATCTTTTACAACATAAAATAACAAAAACATATGTCGGATCAGTAAGAGTTATTTTTATTAATGCACATACACCGATTCAGATAATGCCTATGCAAAGAGATGGTAAAGTTGACTGTATTGATCATTTAACCAAAGATCTACCTATTTGTGAAATCTCTCGTTTGGCTCTCATAAAAACGCTTCCGGAACATGAAGATTTTTCTATGAGCCAATTAAGAACACTTCTGTCAATGGCTCTTATGAGTGCAACAAGAATCAACTTTTTTCTTTATCATTACTCTAGAATTTTTGCCATCATGGAACATTCATTACATCGTATTTTAAAAAGACAAAGTGTTGCCTTTGAACCCATAGGTGATGCAGTAGATTATTATGGAGTAAGATTTCCATTTGTTATTAAAAAAGAAAATTATTTAATTGCAGGTGAAAAAACAGAGGATACTATGGGACAACTCACTAGGCACTACCTTAAAGAACTCTGTAAGAATCCAGAACCATTTTGGCAATTCATAGATAACAATCCTTATCTGGAACGTTCAGACATTCAACTTAATCGAATTTGTCAACTATTCAAACAATTTGGTGATGAAGTCAGTATGGAAGATTTACTAGGCATGAACGAACTGACTAAAACAGTTTAATGCTTTACTCTATATATCACTGCGTACATCAAAGGTACATAATAAAGGTTCAACACCGTTGCCCATGCAATACCGAAGCCAAGACTGATCGCCATAGGTTGTAAGATAAGTGCCTGTCCCGAAGCAAAGAACATTAAAGAAGACAAGCCTAATACAGTCGTCACAGAGGTCAATAAGATAGGACGCAATCTCATCCCTGCTTTTTGCTGCATCTCTTCATAATTCTTGCTTCCCTTGATGAAGTCCAACATTATCAGTCCATCATTGACCACAACACCAGCAAGTCCTATGACACCCATCATACCTGGCATCGTCATATTTACACCCATTAATTTAGTTCCTACTAAAGCTCCAAATAGAGAAAGCGGTATCGTCGTAAGTATGATGCCTGGCAAAACCAAAGAGTTAAACATCCACACCAGCGTAATAAAGATAAGAAAAGTAGCGATCATCAATGCCTGTCCAAGCTCTTTTTGAAGCTTTGCATTCTCTTTTTCTTCACCTTTAATAATAAGTTTCACACCTTCAGTTTCTATTTCATCCAAAAGCGGTTTTAA
>NZ_JBFFOH010000214.1:0-3483 GCF_041562805.1 Sulfurovum sp.
AAAAGCGGCCATAGCCAGCTCTATTTTGTCGCGTTTTCCGATAACGACCTTTTCGATCTCATCGATGATGGCATGGATCAGTATATGACTCTCTTGCAAGCTTTTACCTTAGTATTTATATGAGAATAAGCATAACACAAAAGAGTTAAGTCTCGTCATCAGGAGACATCTGATTCTTAGTAATGGCATCGAAATATCGCACAACTCAAGAAACAATGCCCTGTTTAGGAGTCAAATGAAGGGTCAAACGGTAAAGTTCGAAAAAGCCCCTTCGACACTCAAGACACTTTTATAGCGGGTCTGTGTCAGTCTCACCCGCTTCGTCTTTAAGTCACAAACGGCAATACGATAGTTCGACCCCATGTACGGCTCGACAATACAGATAATCTTGTCGTCAAGTTGACGGGTCGCATGAATGTTGCCCTCAAGAGAGGGAAAGAAATATTTCGGATAACTCAACGGTGTAATCTCAACGATCTCGACACTTTTTCGTTCATCAAGGCTATCGGCGATAAGGCTGGCATCGTCGTAGTTGTCAAAATGAACACACCAGTCATCAAACACTTTGTTAAAATGGTCCAGGTCTTCATCTAAAAAGCCGTCCGCGGGCGATTGTAAAGCGAAGACACTCATAAAACAGGCCTTAAAAAGAGTTCCGAAGATAAAAGCATAGCAACGTCGTGTTTTCCATGATCATATTCTTTTAGAATTATATTACATGACTCTTTCAACTTGTCATATGCAGGTCAAAGTCTTGACAATATACTTTGTCAATCGGGGGAAAATGGATGAAACGGCATTGTGATTGCACGTATTGTCATCCCGGCAGAGGGAATTGGTATCAGTGGACCCTAAATCTTTCTATATTTCTTCTGTAAGCATGTGCATCTTTATGGATACAATAGAATAACACGTCTTTTTGAGCGTTAAATCAAACCATATTTTTTTAATTACACTCAGGACATATCATCAGTGTATTGAACTCTATGTTGTAATTACATAGTCCATTATAAAGTCCCCGTTTGTCAAGAAAACAATCTGCTGTTGTCTTTACTAAACAGATGGTGCTTTCAGCTTAAAAGCACCATTGATCTTTATGCCATTAATAATGAAGTCCCACACCAAAAGACAACGTTCCCGGCCCATAGTTATAGGTAGATGTCAAAGTCAGATATTTATAACTCAATTCGGCACGTAATGGAATACCCAAACCGTGATCTGCCTTTGAGTTTACAGTTTCAAGATCCATTGGGGAATTTAAAAGAGATACGGTCGCTTGTTGCTCATACAAACGAATATCTGCAAGCATAACACCGCCTGAAAGCACAAGACCATTATTAAACCCTGACCAAAAACCCACACCGGCACTTGCCCCCTGAGTGACTTGACTAGATAGGAAAAAGGCGTTACCACCATTATCTACACGATAATAAACAGGATCATCTGAGCTCTGATAGTAATAATCAACCCATACAGTCATCCCATTGACAGGTGCATTTGGATTTAAAGTCCAATAGTTGGCACTGCTGACTGTGAAGCCAGAAAATGTCCCATTTGGTGAGGTCAAAAGATAGTACTCATTGTTTTCAATACTGTGTTCACTTTTTGAGATGGTAATAGTGTGGCCTGTTTCAAGATCAAAATCAAGAAATTGAGCAGCAAAAGCACCCCCTACACTGATAACAGCCATGGTGGTTCCAATGTAGGAATATTCAAAATCTGTATTAGTGCCGGTATCATTAGGCAGTGCGACTACAGCCAAGGCGCCAAATAGTGCCACAACCAATGCCCAGCCAACAGGTTCAGGGATTTTTGCACCTGAATTAGCATAAGCAGTAGCTAACCCTGTAAGATTATTGGCAAGTTGTTGTTCATTCGCTCTTTGTGCAAGCTCGTAACTGTCTATTTCACTTTGTAGCGCTTCACGCTTTTCCTGTTCTCTCCGCGCATCTGCTTGCATCTTTTCTTGAATAGCATCGCTTTGACGTTGATTTTCTATCTCTTGTTGAGTATATCTTTCTTGCTGAGCATATCTTCGCTGTTCGTCCAGTCGGCGTTGTTCCTGAGCGCTTTGTTCTCTCTGTCGTTCTTGTTGGATCTGTCTCTCTCTCTGCTGTTGCTCACGAAGTGCATTGTAACTATTCTGATTGTTAAAAGAATTACCATCTCCTACCGTTGCACTACTGGCAGTTGGGACGACCCCGTTCTTTTGAGACAAACCTTTTTTGATCTCTTTTTCCAGGTCATAATCTCGGCTGTTAATGTATAAGACTGGGTTCAAAAGTTTTAAGAAGTGGATGGTATCTTCTTTTGAGAACTCTTTGCCTAGTCCAAGATGATTTGTCAAACTGTATGTATCAGAATAACAACCTGCAGCATTAAAGTTAGTGATGTTTGAATATTCAATATGTCCTAAATCAAAATTACTATTATAAATATCACCTTCTAAAACCGTATAGCCTTTTGCACTTGTCTTACTCGAAGAGTATCGGTTTAAATCATATAATTTGTCTTCATATCTATATTTTGTATTTTTCGTTTTTATATTAACGATCAGATTTGGATCGCCATAACAATTTTTAATGACATATGTAACATCTGCCACACCCACATAGCCGTTTTTTCCATCTTGTGGCTGGAATGGAGTGTGCAAAGTAGTACTTGCTGACAACATTGAAACCAACATTGTAAAGATAAGCAAAAATTTCATTTTTAACCTTTTTAATATTTTCTGTTGAAACCCTAACTTAAAAATGTCAAAAAACGTCAAATTAGTACATTTTCAAATATTTATAATAAGATTTAGTATAAAGAAGTGTCCATTATGTTTGACATAGGTTTTCGCTTCTCTAAACCTTTAGAACTTGTCGAAGAGGATCGAATAAGCACTGTAGCCACGATACTGCAACAAGATCTGTCCTATAGACCAAAATAGAGTAACTATTAATCTAAAAAATATTTTTGTGAGACAATCAGTAAAATCACGCTGAATTTACTGCTGACACTATTTTATTTTCTGGGTTAAAAACGAGCCGAACGGAACCATTATGTACGAAAAGGCAGGAAGAGAAAAGAAACAACACCGCGATTGCAGGTGCATTTGTAGGCTATTCTCCTGTACTTTATGAAATAACATATGTCAGGTAAATCAAAATCGGTATGACAAATAAGCTGTTTGTTGCATACTAAGAAAATCGTTTTTAAAAAATATAAGCGTTAGATGTTTGGGAAATAATTTGTAGTTTTAATGGTGCACCCAGAGCGATTCGAACGCCCGACCGCTGGTACCGAAACTCTGTATGCTATCTAGTTTGTTGTGTCTATTTCTGCACAAACATCAACCGCATTCGGCGGATAAAAAGTACCCCTAGAGCAAGTGCCAGGATCTTGAAGTCGATCTCGCTGCCCATGTGCAGCGCTTGAAATGCGTCGCTTTGGGTCGCTTCTGCACCGAGTCGCTGCATCTCCAGGATCTTAGGGGTG
>NZ_JBFFOH010000215.1:0-3450 GCF_041562805.1 Sulfurovum sp.
AACTTCGACAAGCCCGGCATCAACAAGGGTCTGTACAAATGCAAAAATATCCGCTTCTAATTGGGCAGGTTGAATCTCATACTCTTCGATCAAGGCGTCATACGTTGCTTGCAGACTTCCTGTCTTGCTCAACTGTTGCCAAATTGCACTACCTGTTTCATCGAGTCCAAAATAGTTCTCACTTGCCATATCAAGCAAAACCATCTCATCATCGACTAACTGGGCGAAGACGTTGTCAGACAACTTTATTGTTTGGTTTAAATGCATGGGCACTCTCTAATTACGCCCTTTTCGTTCTTGCACCTTGTCCCGAGTTTTGCTCGACCATACCCGATGTACCACTTAATGTGACTAGTTTTAATGCTATTTTTGAAAGCGTAGGCTTTGCCCATTTCTTCTTAATCTCAGTCACTTTTTTTTGAGTCATCATTATTCCCCTAATCTTATTTCCCCTATTATACTACTATTTTGGACCCATTTAGCTATACGTCTATAATTTTACAACCGAGAACAGAATTGTCTCTATGGAAGAATAGCTGAAACTCTAAATTTTTTTCATAGAATTTATTAATAAGATCGCCACCACAATATTTTGCAACTCAAATGAATCGAATTTTTCAAAATCAAATGTCTCTAATGCATATTTCATTTTATCGTATTTCAAATATTTGTTATTAAACTTATCGTCTTTGTTTTTATACGCTTTCTGCATGATTTCAAGCGCCGTTGTAAAATATTGTTTTAATACTTGATTGATCTTGGTTTCATCCGGTTTAGGAAACCAAGTGATATCTGATGGTAGCAAATCAGCTACAGCATTTTTCATAAAATGTCTACTTACACCTTCTTTGGGATAAAACATCTCTTCTGGTATACCTATAGCAAACTCAACGACTCTTTTATCAAGCAAAGGATACACATATTCTATCTTTCTTGGAAAAGCCGATAAAGCCCATGATTCAATTCGATTTTGAAGATGACCAAAATCAAACATCACGAGTTGTTTTTTTCTCACTCCTGTTACAACAGGAAATTTTTTGCATTGATGACCATCCATAAACTTTGCAAATTCTTCTGTTGTATATCTATTATAAAATTCTGATTCATTCTCATCATCTTCTTTTTTATGTCTTAAAAAATTTATAATGTAAGGAGACAGGCTGAGGCTAAGACCACGTTTAACAAATTTTGACCATGAATACTTTAGATGACGTTTTTCATAAAATAGCTGTTTAAAGGCCTCTAACAGTTTCCCTTTGGACCATAGGTCAGCAATATAGGTGGAGCCACTGTGCGATATCAGTTCATCTCCTCCCCACCCAGAGAGTACAGTACGTGCACCAATATTTTCAACCATCTCCTGAACAACATATTCTCTCCAGTAAAACATCGTGCCTCTCGTTAAAAAGTTATGCTCTTCATACTGTTTCACCATAAACTTTGGATCAATCGAAAACTCTTTATGGATAATATTCTCAGACGCTGCGATCCTTCTGCTAAAATTCCAGGCTTCATATTCATATTCATCATTTTTAGGAACGTTGATCCAATTAAATGCATAAAGTCGCTTGTTTCTTTTTTTCAACTTTCGAGCGGCAAGAACAGCTATAGGAGATGAGTCTATGCCACCGCTTAAATGTGAAGTAATCGGGAAAACTGTTCGTAATCTGGCTTCTACCGCACTGTCTAATAATTCTTTTAGTCTTTCAACATACTCCTCATACGTGTCGAAATGAATAGAAGGACTTTTTTCAATATCCCAATATTTTTTCTCAGTTACACCTTGTCTCGTCACTGTCAGTGTTGTAGCAGCAGGTAATCTTTTTATCTTTTCGAAGAAAGTCGCTCTTTTTGAATGAATTCCCTCATCTTTTAGAAAAGTGGCAACAGTGTTATCATCCAAAGTTTTTGGTACAGCCGTATGTTCTAAGATTCCTTCAATATCGTTTGAAAAAATGAACAGTTTGTCACTTATATAATAATGGAAAAGTTTAATCCCAACATGGTCCCGTGCACAAAAAAGTTGTTGCTTTTGATCATCCCAGATCGCAAATGAAAAATCGCCCAACAAATATTTTGGACAGTCCTCTCCCCATTTAAGATACGCTTCCAAAATAAATTCGCTGTCTCCGATCCTCTCCAAAGGACGATCAAGCCATTTAAACTCCTTGACAAGTTCATCACGATTATCTATGCGTGCATCCATTGTAAGTACACAGCTCTTTGTGTGTAACGGCAAATGTTCATATTTGGATTCGGCTGTATTCCAGAGCATTGTGTGTCCTAATGCAACAGTTTCATTTATCCACACATTACGTTCGTCAGGGTCCCAAGTAGAGACGGCATCAAGTATAGCATTGACACTCGCTCTGTCTACCGGTTCCCCATTTCGACTGAAAACACCGAAAATACCGCTCACTTGCTCTTCCTTACTTTAAATTTCTACTATGCTGAACAATACTTCTATGCACTTCACCCATTCGGTCCAAATCCCATGGCACTTTGACTTTGAAAACAGGTACTTTCTTTGCAACCTTCATCAAAAATTCAAATCGTTTCATTTTTTGGAAAGATAAGTTAAACTCACTCGCTTGACGCAATGTAATAAATTTTTCTATACCGCTAAGTTCAGTGATAGTTATTTTTGCATCTGCCTCTGCTTTTTCCAGTTCATAAACAGCCTGTATAGGCTTAGCTTGTGTCGCAAAATTTTCAATATAAACGCCCAAATCTTCCATCTTACGATAAGGTCTGTGATGTGGATGTGAAGGTACCGCGAAAAGCTGTCCCTCTTTTTCATAGGTAGCGACTTTATCGTCAGAGATAACTGTATGCCCCTCTTTCATAAAAAAGTCTGTCATAGTTGATTTGCCACCGAAAGATTCAGCTACAAATAATACAGGTTTATTCATTACTTCAACGGCACCAGCATGAAAAAAATCAAAAGTCTCTTCGACCGTGAAAAAAATAGGCAAAACGATATGCAAACACCAATACTCCAACAACTCAGGTGTAAAATCTTTATACGCTATATATTCCAAGACAAAAGTTCCGCTATGCCAAAAAAATGTCACAACATTTTTCACTTCAAAAGCCCATATCTGCCCTTTTTGTGTACAGGCTAACGCTCTGTCAGTATATAGAGAAATATCGCGTTCTTGGTTATTAAAAAATGCAAGCTCGTATTTAAATTTATCACTTATATCTGAAGTAGCGCTCTTCATTATTGTAATGACATCAGAAAATGAACCTTTTACTTCTTTATGGTGAGTAAACTTAGGAATAAATTTGATGTAATGATTATAAGCAATCATCTTTTTTCCCATCCAAATACCGAAAGTACCGTATACTCTTCATGCCCCTTCGCACCGGTTATGATAATACCGCCACACTCAGACCAGGCGTGGGCTTTCATCTTCTCTTCGGCATCTTCATCTTTCATAACCCCCA
>NZ_JBFFOH010000216.1:0-3419 GCF_041562805.1 Sulfurovum sp.
TGCACAAATGGTATGTGAAGCGATTATCGCTGAGGGTGTTAAGACCGTATTTGGTTACCCTGGCGGAGCTATCATGCACGTTTATGATGAAATTTACAAACAAGAGGGGTTTGAGCATATCTTGAACCGTCACGAACAAGCGTCTGTTCACGCAGCAGATGGTTATGCGAGAGCTACGGGTGAAGTGGGTGTTGCTATGGTAACCAGTGGACCAGGGTTTACAAACGCTGTCACTGGGCTTGCTACAGCGTATATGGATTCAATTCCTCTGGTCGTTATCTCTGGACAGGTGCCAATGGCGCTTATAGGTACAGATGGATTTCAAGAGATAGATGCTGTAGGTATATCTAGACCATGTACAAAACATAACTTTTTAGTACGTTCGTTAGAAGAGCTTCCTCGTTTGTTGAAAGAAGCATTTTATATCGCTCGTTCTGGAAGACCAGGACCGGTACTTGTAGATATACCTAAAGATATCACTGTGGACATCGGTGAATTCGTGTATCCTGACTCTGTAGATATCCCTACGTATAAGCCGACATACAAAGGAAATAAACGACAGATAGAAAAAGCGGTTGAAGCAATGAAAAAAGCAAAGAAACCTTTGCTTTATATCGGTGGGGGTGTTGTACTTTCAAATGCAAGTGACCTTGTACGTGAATTAGCACTAAAAACACAGATGCCAGCGGTTGAAACATTGATGGCAAGAGGTGTGTTGGGTGCAAAAAATCCACTGCTTCTTGGTATGTTGGGCATGCATGGTAATTATTCATCCAATATGGCGATGTCAGAGACAGATCTTGTTATCTCTCTTGGTGCAAGATTTGATGACAGGGTTACAGGTAAACTTTCTGAATTTGCTAAATATGCGGATATTATCCATGTAGACATTGATGCTGCGAACATTGGTAAACTGGTTGATGTTGATTATCCTATCGTAGGCGATATCACTGAAGTACTTGAAGCGATGATACCACAACTTGATGGTATAGATACAGATAGGTTTCAAGCATGGAGAGAGATACTTAAACGTTATGATGAACTTCACCCTCAATCTTATGTAGATTCTGATGAAGTGATCAAACCGCAATGGGCAATTGAACGTATTGGTGAACTTGTAGGTGAGGATGCTATTATTACATCAGATGTTGGACAGCATCAGATGTGGGCAGCACAGCACTATCCTTTTGACAGACCACGCCAATGGATAAACTCCGGTGGTTTGGGAACTATGGGCTTTGGTTTTCCAGCGGCAATCGGAGCTAAAAAAGCATTCCCGAATAAAACTGTTATCAATGTAACAGGAGATGGTTCGATCCTTATGAATATGCAGGAACTTGTAACAGCAGCGGAATATAAGATACCTGTTATCAACCTCATACTCAATAACCACTTTCTGGGAATGGTTAGACAGTGGCAGACATTCTTCTATGAGAAGCGATACTCTGAGACAGACTTGACATTCCAGCCAAACTGGAAAGCCCTGGCTGAAGCGTGTGGCGGTATAGGATATGACGTTACCACTAAAGAAGAGTTTGATGCGGCTATTAAAGATGCTATAGCACAAGATAAAGTTTGTTTTATGAACGTTGCAGTGAATCGTTTTGAAGATGTACTTCCTATGGTACCGTCAGGCGGCGCACTCTTCAATATGATGTTACCACAAAAAGGAGAGAAATAATGACAAATTCTATTAATGAAAGACGTGTTATTTCTGTTATCGTATTGAACGAAAGTTCTGTTCTCGCACGTATTACGGCACTTTTTGCAGGACGTGGATATAACATCGAGTCACTCACCGTAGCACCTATACCAAACAGTGAAATGTCACACATTACGATCGCAACCAACGGTTCTGCGAAAGTAATGGAACAGATCACCAAGCAGCTGCATAAATTGATTCCTGTCTATAAAGTTATAGAACATGAAGAGATGGTTGAAAAAGAGATGGTGTTAGTGAAATTCCCTATCACTGAACATTTAAGTGATATCGGTGCATTATGTGCAGCCTATAATGGTGGTATCGCAAATGTTGGTAAAGAGATGATCATTGCAATGGTAGCAGATGAACCAAAACGTGTACAGCATTTCATAGAAGCAGCACAGCGGTATAATCCTTCTGAGGTTATACGTGGCGGTGTTGTGGCTATAGAAAGATAAAATTATTCTACTTTTGTCACTTTCCGAAAAGGAGAGTGACACCTACTTTAAGTTAAAAGGATCACTTTATGACTTACAAACTCTCAAAAATAACAGAACATATCGGGATAGACTTTCAAGGTGATGATATCACTATAGATGGGATACATACGTTAAGTGAAGCAACTTCCACACAACTTAGTTTTTTTACTGATAGCAAATTTATTTCACAATTGGCGACGACAAAGGCCGGAGCTATATTGATAGATGAGAAGCATGCAGCCTTACTCCCTTCTGGAACTATTGCACTTATTACGGATGAAGCGTATCTCAAATTGGCACTGGCTTCCAAATTCTTTGCACATAAACATGAGACTGCGTCAGAAGAACCCACTGTAGGTGAAGGATGTGATATAGATAAATACGTCTCTTTTGGTAAGAATGTCACAATCGGAGATAATGTCACATTGCTTGCAGGATGTTATGTAGGGGATAATGTCACTATTGGCTCAGGAACGCTTCTTCATCCCAATGTAACTTTGTATAATTATACACAAATTGGTTCTGACTGTATCATTCACAGCGGTACTGTGATAGGTTGTGATGGGTATGGTTTTGCACATACTAAGCTTGGTGAACATGTAAAGATCTATCAGAATGGTAATGTTGTTGTTGAAGATAATGTAGAGATAGGAGCAAATTGTACCATAGACAGGGCAGTATTTGGTACCACATATATACGCAAAGGTACCAAGCTGGATAATCTCATACAAATAGGTCATAATTGTGACGTTGGGGAACATACTCTTTGTGCTGCGCAAGTAGGATTGGCAGGTTCAACTACTTTAGGTAGAAATGTAGTCATGGGTGGACAGAGTGCCTCAGCAGGGCATTTGGAAATAGGTGCTTTTACAACCATCGCAGGTAAAGGCGGTGTTACGAAATCTCTTGAAGGTGGTAAAACCTATGCAGGATTCCCTGCGATAGACCATAAGATGTGGCTACGTATGCAAGCAAAAATGGCTGGATTAATAAAACGTAAAAAATAGTAAATAATTGTGATATAATCATTTACATTAAAAAATTAAAGGAAAATATATGAGCGGAACAATAACGAAAATAGACGAAATGACTTTGAGTGGTACAAAAGATGGGAAGATCAGTATTACTACTGTAGCGCAACCATATGGTCCAAAGAGTGAAAGTGTAGCAAGTATTGGTATTTCACTTCAGGCAGGTGCAGAAGAACCGGATTGGAAAGTACATATTCCTAAAGCAAA
>NZ_JBFFOH010000217.1:0-3293 GCF_041562805.1 Sulfurovum sp.
ACGCAGGGGATTCAAAAAGTCGAAGTCGTCACCATGACCAACGAGTCCAGTTTACAGCACCCTTTTGTTCCGATTGAAATGATTCCTTTTAGCGTCTGGGCCTTGACGGAAGGTGAAGATGATACACCTGAAGATGACTATGAATTTGAAGAGATGCCATAGCACCTTTTCAGTCCGAAACAACGTACATATAATGGAATCATTGGCAGCGTTGTTAAATTTATACAAACAATATAATGCATACAGAGACCGATTACAATATTTTTAGGCCTATCTATATTTCCGTGTTTTACATATTCTAAACAAAAATTGATTGTTCGATAAGCGTTCCTGATATTGACATCAAGTTTTGTGCGTTCGACATGTAAACGCAGGCAATCTCATGTATGAAGGATAAGCATATCATTGACAGTATTAACGTCGTAAGTTAGGGTTGAAAGAAAAGAGGGATTCCGCCCGGAGGCGGAAAATAAACATCTATAGATTAGAAGTTGTAAGTAAAGTAAGCTTGGAATGAGCCGTATGCTGAACCTGTCGTATCACCAGCTTTAATATTTTGATCTTCTGCATCTGTAAAGATGTAGTAAAGACCTGCATCAAGCGGACCGAATGATTTTGCTACTTCTAGTGTTACCTCGTTCATATCAACATCTTGTGTATATAGACCAACTGCACCACCGTTGTCTCCAACTTTCGCCTGCGTTGCGTACACACCCAATGCAACATAGGTCAACTCTTCAGGAGTCGTTACCGTCACATTGACAGCTGTTGTATCTGGACGTGCGATATATCCATAGTTCCACCACGCTTCTGTGTATAGTTTAGTCTGTGCACCGAAAACGTTGAAACCGGCAGAAACACCATTGTCATTGGTACCGACCTGAGAGCCAGCGACCGATACGGCAAATGTATCTTTCATTTCATAACCAAGTTTAGCAGCGTATGCAATATTAGAAGAGTCACCGGTTGTAACTTGTTTAGCATCGATTCCAGTTACCTGTGCGCCAACTGATAGACCCATATCGAGTGCCAAGTCCGCTTGAACCCAGTAAGCATTAGCTGTTGATGGCAAGTTATAGAACCAACCTTGAACGGTTAATGGTGCCCATGAATTATTGATAGCACCGATAGTGTACGCACCTTTACCACCATTTACAAGACCGAAGTTCGTGTTTTGACTACCATCCCAGTCAGCAGTAATTCCGGCGTATTGACCTGTGCCCCAGATTCCCATAGCATTTCCATTGTTGCTTTCACCTATGTAAGCAGCAACCACTGTTGTATCAGGGATATCTTCGTTAATAAGAACACCGGCCTCAAATGTATTGTATGCCACTGACCATGTCTCTGTAAATGCTAGTGGTGTATCCAGTGTCATACGACCGATTTTAGCCGTAGTCTTGCCGTATGTACCGGCAAGCCATGCTTCATCGAACCAGAACTCATCTGTCAGACCGCCTTCAAAAACACCGCTAACGATGTTAGTGAGACCCATTGCTGAAATAGCTGTTAAGTGTACGCCTCCAGAAACACCTTCTGTAAGGTCAGCTGTTACACCAAGACCCAACGACGTTTGACCCCATGAATAATCTTTACCGAATAGTGATGCATCATCACTAGGAGTAAAACCTGTGTCAAACCCATCATTGGTTCCGTAGAACAACATTGCATCTCCGGATACTTTAACATTGTCGATTGCAAATGCACTCGACGCGATCAGCGTTGCCGCCAACAGACTCATTTTAACTAATTTCATATAACGCTCCTTGAATAATTGGTTGCAAGAAGTATAGTCGATACAAAATGATTGCTGTCCATAAAAATGCTTATATTTTAATCACCATATTTAACAAGTATTTTAAACAGTATTTAGAACACTGGAATGACTTGAAACCAGAGTGGATTAGTTTGTATGTTTTAGAGGAAAAGACAAAAGTAGAAGTATGCTAAGAGATCATGAAGGAATCCGCCCGAAGGCGGACGAATTAGACTTCTTAGAGAATTAGAAGTTGTAAGTAAGGTAAGCTTGAACAGTGTTGTAAGACTCACCTTCACCAGCTGTATTAATATTTTGATCTTCAGCATCAGTCATGATGTAAAGAAGTGCTACGTCCAATGGACCAAATGATTTAGAAGCTTCAACAGTAACTTCCATCATATCTTCTTTCTGATCAACACCTGTTCCGTTTTCGCCGACAGTGTCTTGTGTTACATAAAGACCAAGACCAACATATGTCAACTCTTCTGGAGTCTTAACAGTAACATTGATCGCAGTTGTGTCTGCACGAGTGTTGTAACCATAGTTCCACCATGCTTCAGTATACAGTTTTGACTGTTGACCAAATACGTTGAAACCGGCACGAAGACCATTATTGTTTGTACCAGTCTGAGAGAATGCAGCTGAAACAGTCACAATATCTTTAAGCTCGTATCCAGCCATTACAGCAAATGCATCGTTTGTCTGCTCGCCAACACCACCGAACGTGTTATCTTGAATCTCAATACCTGTATACTGTGCACCTAGATTTAATCCGAAGTCAAGTGCGATATCCGCTTGTAACCAGTATGCTTGAGCATGTGATGGAAGGTTATAGAACCAACCTTGTGCAGTCAATGGTTTCCATGAGTTGTTCACAGCACCTACAGCATACGCACCTTTTCCGCCGTTTACAAGACCGAAGTTTGTATTTTGATTTCCATCCAAGTTAGCAACAACGTTAGCATATTGGCCTACACCACCTGAATTCGATTCACCGATATAAGCACCTACTAATGTAGTATCAGGAACATCTTGATTAATCAAAACACCCGCTTCAAATGTATTTTTAGCAATTGACCATGTTTCAGTAAATGCAAGTGGTGTGTCAAGTGTCATACGACCAACTTTTGCAGTTGTTTTACCGTACGTGCCTGCTAACCATGCTTCGTCAAACCAGAACTCATCTTGAAGACCAGCTTCCCAAACATTACTAACAATATTAGTAAGACCAAGTGCAGAAAGAGCAGTCAAATGTACGCCAGCAGAAACACCCTCAGTTAAATCCGCAGTAAGTCCAAGACCTAATGCAGCTTGACCATCAGAAGATGTTTTATCAAATAAACCAGCTTCTATATTATTATTTGTATCATCATGTGTTGCATAATACAACTTAGCATCACCAGATACTTTTACATTGTCGATTGCGAATGCGCTTGACGCGATAAGCGTTGCCGCCAGTAAACTCATTTTAACTAATTTCATTTATTCTCCTTAAGAACAGTTCGACTAAGATTTGTCTGCGCTCAGTTTATCA
>NZ_JBFFOH010000218.1:0-3291 GCF_041562805.1 Sulfurovum sp.
CTTATGTGCAAGTATTTGATGGGTTTAGCTGTTCTTTTGTTCGAAATCTCCCAAAATAGGAAACCAGCATATGGAACACCGAGAAGCAAGCTGCTAAAGCCATCATTTGTGGCAGATAAAAGTACGTAGTAGTATGCAATACTATATACGAATAAGCTCAAATACATTTACAATTATCTTCTTTCTTAGTCTCAGGCAAATAGGTAGAGACATAACGTTTAAAATGACCAATCAAAAAGCCGCCTGCGGGTTTTTGATTGCTCTCCTTTGGTTTGTTAGGCATTTGCTCGAGCCTTAATTATTCTCGAAATAGTAGTCAATACAAGAATATTCAGTGAAATGATAACTGCGGCATCGATTGCGAAACCCACGAATGAACCATGATAACGTATAGTACTATAAAGGAATACTAAAATAATTCCAGCAGAACTTATCCAGATCATCATCGTAGGATTTGATCTAAGGCCATAAGTCAATGCAAATCCAAATAATAAAAATATGGGGATAGCCGGAATTGCCAATAAAATAGCATTTATTACATGGAGTGTTAATTTGCCAAAGTAGATGAGTTTATATTCCGCAAGTAAGGGAATAACCCATGTTATTAGATCGAATGTTATGTCAAACGAATGCATATATCCAGTACAAATTATTAAAATATATCCATTCAAGATACCAGATGAAAGTAAGATAAGGGTGGAAATCATTTTTTTCATTTTTATGCCTAACATTTAAAATGAGCAATCAAAAAGCCGCCCGCGGGTTTTTGATTGCTCTCCAATGATTTGTTAGGCAGTGCATTCATTGCTTAGAACCTTTATGCTCTGCCAAAAAATCAATATAGCTTTCTATGAAATCCTGTCGAAGTTTCAAAAACTCATCAATGGTTTTGAAATGCGCTTTCTTCTGATTAAGTAGATATGCAGTGACAATGATCTGCTTCTCCGGCACGAAGATATGAACCTGACTAATCGTATTGCCTGTCAGGCCAAGGACATTTTCGGTGTATGAGATATATTCGTACCCTTTGCAGTTATTTTCTTCTAACTCCATGTAGTCTTTGTTCTTAGCTTTATAAGGAGCCATCTTTGCTTTTAGTTCAGGATGCTCATTCAAATATGCATAGATACGCTCTTTTTTTCTATTGTATTCATGCTTGATGGCTTCTACTACTATTTTTTTGTCATGTTGGTATTCACCAGAAATACTTTGTTCGATTTTTGTATTTGAAAAGTAGTGACTGTTCGGATAAGCATACATGGCTCTGTACCCGTTCTGAACAGAGACTTTTTCTCTTTTGATTGGTTCTCTACTTTCATTGCTGTAAAAGTCTATATAGCGCCATGTGTTACAGCCATCACACCGATTTTCAACTTCCACAAGTTGCAGGTTGTCATTGAGTTTGGTAGGAATGGACTCTTGGAATACTTTCGGTAAATCTGATGTGGAATTCGTTAAAGCATTTAAAGCCGTTGCCCACATGAATAAAGTCAAAATGAGAATTTTATAGTTGTGTTTCATTTTCTTTGCCTAACTATTTATTGGTGTACATTCTATACAACTAAGGCTTAAAGATGGACTTATCAGAACTTATGAAATGTTGTAAAAAAATGTTATTTGGTTTGAGAATGCCATATTTTTATGCTTATGAGTTTGAAAAGGCGTAAATTGGCTCTTAGCTGAAGTGTACTAAGTCCTGAAAATGGACTTATCTGAACAAAAATGAGAGACTAAGTCGATTTTCACACCTTGGTCAACGTTGTGTTCCGATTGAATAGACAAAAGGTGAGTGCGTGATTTTCGATTACATAGTCGTTTTAACGTTTAAAATGAGCAATCAAAAAGCCGCCCGCGGGTTTTTGATTGGTCTGCTTTGGTTGGTTGGAGTTCATTGTTGTATTAAATCTTTTATCATCAAAAATACAACTACAAAAAGTATTAGCATTGCTATATTTGCAATAGCAAAGCTCCATCTCAATCTTTTTAAGTTCTCCAAAGAGACAGCATCACTTTTGATCCACACCGGAGTTTTGAAAAACCAGACAAATATATTTAACTGCATAGAGATCATTGATTGAAGACTTCTCCCTTCAGGAGGGAAATAAAACATGCCAGAGGGCTTTCCGACTTTCTGCCATTCTGCGTTAAATGATTCATACATACGTTTGATTAATTTGTCTATCAATAAGAAGCCGTAAATGCCTATTGGCAGAATCACTGCCATTCCCATTCCCAAGTAACTTAGAATGTCTTTTATCTCATTTTCCATGTTTATGCTTCTCCCTCTAACGTTTAAAATGAGCAATCAAAAAGCCGCCCGCGGGTTTTTGATTGGTCTCCTCTGATTTGTTAGGCATGCCTATTCCCTGCCATCAATATACGAATTAATGTCAGAACCTTTCCATTTTTGAAATACCCTTGCTACTTCACTTAAAGGAGTTTCCATGACTTCGTTCCAACTTTCTTGCAAATCATGGGGATAGCCAATTAAATTGTTTAGTGTGTTGTTTATAGCCGTTCTCACATTCACATCATTTTCATCCAAGTTTGGCCAAGCTTCGAAAATATCCAAAAACTCATCAACGTCCACTCCCATGATCGTCTGAAACTCAACATCGTGGAGAATCACATTTCCATTTGCAACGCATTGCATGCTTTGTCTGACAATTTCCAATTCTTCTTTAGTTAAACTTTTCAATCCCATTCGAATGCCTAACTCTTTATTGGTGCACATTTTATACAACTTAGTCTTAAAAGAGGACTTAGCATAACATGTGAAATATTGCATTAAAACGTTGTTTTGTTGAAAAAAGGCATGTTGGCGCATGTTTTGATGGTTGTAGGTGAAAAAAAGCTAGATAGTGAATGTGTACTAAGTAGTGAAAAGTGAGTTGATTGAACGAAAATGTGTTGCTAAGTCCGATTTCAGGACTTAGTCAACTTTGGGGAGTTGAGCGAGGTCTACTTAAACCACCCCTTGACACGGTCAAACGCAGATTCAAAAAGAGACTCGTGCGGTTTTGACTCTACACCGAAACTCTCTTGGAGCTGTTCTAGCAGGTTGTACTGGTCGTCGCTTAGTTTTTTAGGGTAGGTTAGGTTGACCTGGGCGATGAGATCACCTTTATTTTAAAATGAGCAATCAAAACCCGAATTTATGAATTAAACCCTATAATATTTTATGGATAAAAAATTAAAAAAATATATAGAATCATATGACCGAATAGAAGATTGTAAAACATATGAACTCCTGCCAAATGGTGGTATGATAGTTTTAATCAATCAAGAAAC
>NZ_JBFFOH010000219.1:0-3240 GCF_041562805.1 Sulfurovum sp.
CCATGGCTAACAAACAAGACAGCTCCTGTCATTGTTTCCGCAGGAAGACTCGCGCCTGAAAAAGGTTATCCCGATTTGATAATGGCGGTAAAAGAGTTGTCAAAAACTCAAGATATAAAGCTCATTATGCTTGGAGAAGGCCCTATGAGAGATGAACTTGAAAGGCTTATCGCAAGAGAGAACCTTTCCTCTAATATTAAACTTTTAGGATTTCAGGAAAATCCTCTCAAATACTACAGTAAAGCAGACGTCTTTGTTCTGTCCTCATATGTGGAAGGATTGCCAAATGTTCTTGTTGAAGCGATGATGTGCGGTTGTACTCCTGTATCGACTGATTGTCCAACGGGTCCAAGAGAAGTGCTTCAAAATGAAAAGTACGGTTATATTGTGCCCATGCATGACCCCAAGGCAATGGCTCTAGGAATTAAGAAAGCTTTAGACAACCCTATCCCTTCTCAGCGTTTAGCAGAGGGCGTTAAGGCATTTACCGAGGACGAGGTTTTTAAGCAGTATCAGAGAGTGCTTGGGCTTGAATAATTATCAATAAAGTATAATGCAATACATTGATTTAAAATATAAAGATAGTTATGGATTTTCTTAACGCTGTATATGCAGCATGTGTTGTTTTTATCGGGTTTTATGTACTGAAAGTACCGATGAAATACTACGTGTTTGTCCTTTTGCATCTGTTACTTGTTTTCCTGACAAATGATTTTTTATTTCCAGTATCTTACATGCCCGATCAACTTCGTTATGTTGAAAGTACAGTTGCAATCCGGGATTCATTGGACTTTATGAATTATGAGCAGTATGAGAGGTCATCGAAGGTGGCTTTCTCCAGTCTCATGTTTGCTCTGTCTCCTATGCTCTCAATAAAGAGTGTCTATTCAATTAGCATCATCAACTTCCTACTATATGCATTTCTGTTTATCTTTTTGTACAAAAAAAAGCTTTTAGTCGGAAATGCTATGCTGTTCTACCTTCTCTTCCCAAGTTTTGCTCTTTATGCTGCGGTAAGTCTTCGGGACATGTTGATTTTACTGTTTATGATTCTTAGCATATATGCCCTGTATAGAAAGCAGATGCTGTTGTCTATTCTGATCGCGGCTCCTTTGTTATACATAAAAACTCAAAATTTTCTTATCTTTATTGCGGCCATACTGATGTATAAAAGTATAGAGAAGCGTAATCTTAAAAGTAAAAAAACACTTATTAGAGTAAGTTTCCTGCTTATATTGCTAGTGGCTTTTGGGAGTATGTTTTCTATTGATGATATCAACAGTATACGGCGCTCTATGTATGCGGAGGATGGTGGAAATAGAGAAGACTATATTCCTATTGCGGGTTATGTAGACTTTTTATTCACCGGATTTATCGGCTCATTCTATATGGTATTAAAACCGATGATTTGGGAAGTCCGTAATCCACTGCAACTGGTACAGTCTGTTGAGAATATAGTTGTCTTTTACATGATATATAAAATTTATGAAGAACAGAAAATAGTGAAAGATCGGTTTATAACTTTTCTCTTAATCTATTTTTTCGTTGGGATGTTTATCTATGGTCTTGTAGTCTATAATTTTGGAACAGCAGCCAGGTACCGTTTTACATTCGAAGTTGTGTTCATTGTTTTCTCATTAAGTATTTTACATAAACACCGAAAATCGGCCAAAGCAGTAGAGAGGGGAAAAGCATGAAAAAAATAGCGATAATTACTCCTTTCCTTGCTAATGGAGGTTTGGAAAAAGTAGCAGTTGTTGAAGTGGAAGAGCTTAGTAAATATTTTGATGTGACGCTGATCGTCATGGATACGTTCCATATCGATTATCCATATAGCGGAAAGATGATCGACTTGCACGTCTTATTGATGGACAGAGGTCTGTTCAAACGGTTATATAACATTACAATGGCTACATTAAAGTTAAAACGATTGAAAAAGAAACACTGTTTCGACCTTGTTATCAGCCATGGAGAGTTGGCGAACCTGCCCAATGTTTTTAGTGGGGGTAAAAACAGTATTTTGGTAGTTCATGAAAATCGTTTTGCTGCTATAAAAGATATACAGGGAAAACTCGTTAATCGGGTGATAAAGTATATCTACTCTGCAAGAAGTGTCTCAAAAATCGTTACGGTCTCTGAAGGCATTCGAGAGAGCTTTGTGAAGAAACTCGGGATCAATCAAGATGCGATAATGACGATATATAACCCTTATAATGTTGATGAAATTAAAACATCGGCAAGAGAGGAGTTGGGAGAGTTTACTTCTCTGTTTTCACACCAAGTGCTGACCATTACTGGTCGGTTGACCATTCAGAAAGGGCAATGGTTTTTACTTAGAATTTTCAAAGAGCTGAAAAAGCTGATTCCCGATTTAAAACTTGTCATTTTAGGCGATGGAGAGATCAAAGAGAAACTGATCGACCTATCAGAAAAGTTGGATTTGAAAACGTATTCAAGCTGGTCAGAAAATCTATTTGATGACAGTTATGATGTCTACTTTATGGGTTTTCAAAAGAACCCATTTAAGTTCGTCGGCTCTTCAAAACTATTCGTTATGACATCGTTATGGGAAGGCTTTGGCAATACTATAGTAGAAGCTATGGCCTGTGGCACCCCTGTTGTCTCAACTAACTGTAAATCTGGTCCTGGTGAGATTATATGCCCAGCATTGGAAAACGAGACTCTGTTGAGTGCAGCGAACTTTGAAGGTTATGGCGTACTCATGCCCGTATTTACAAATGCGTTTGTGGAAGCAGATGAGCCATTGGACGAACGAGAGCAGTTGTGGATAGAGACCTTGCATCAACTGCTTAATGATGATGCGAAACTGGCTCAATACTCTAAAGATGGTATTCAGCGAGCTGAAGATTTTAGAGTAGATGTAATTATGAAAGAGTGGAAGAACCTAATCAATTCTATTTTGAATGATAATGAGAGACAAAGTTAGATGAGGGGTCTCTTATGTGCGGAATAGTCGGCTTTATCTCTAAAGAGCGAACGGACCATACCGTAGAGAAGATGTTGAAAGTTCAGGCCTATCGCGGGCCGGATGACAGCGGGACATTTGTAGAGCAGATAAGTGGTCAATATGTTCATTTAGGACATAACCGTCTCTCTATCCAAGATGTTACCTCGCACGGACATCAACCCTTTGTTTCTGACTGCGGAAATTACATTATTGTCTTTAACGGAGAAGTGTATAACTTTAAAACTATCCGTGAGGAGCTTGAAAAACTGGGG
>NZ_JBFFOH010000220.1:0-3240 GCF_041562805.1 Sulfurovum sp.
AGTAGCATCTGCAAAAGAATTGGCGGAGGCGTAATCATGGCAAACTTTGGACCTAAAGATATCAAAAAACTCAGAGAGATGACTGATGCAGGAATGATGGACTGTAAAAAAGCATTGACTGAAGCTGATGGAGATATGGACAAAGCTGTTGCATGGCTTAGAGACCAAGGAATGGGAGCTGCAGCTAAAAAAGCTGGAAAAGTAGCTGCTGAAGGTGCTATCGGTGTTAAAGTTGAAGGTAAAAAAGCAGTGATCGTTGAAATCAACTCTCAAACTGACTTTGTTGCACAAAATGACAAATTTTTGGCCGTTATGGATACAGTTGTAAATCATGCGTTTGATAACAGTATCGCTGATGCTGAAGCTATCAATGCTTCTACTATCAATGGTGAGCCTTTTGCTGAGTATCTTTCTCAGCAAATTGCAACTATCGGTGAAAAACTTGTAGTAAGAAGAGCTGCACTGATTGATGCTGATGAGAACACAGCAGTAAACGGTTATGTCCACTCTAATTCTCAAAATGGTGTGATCATTGAAGCTAGATGTGATTCTGCTAAGACAGCTGAGGCAATGACTCCTGTACTTAAAGAGATAGCAATGCACGCAGCTGCTATGTCACCATCAACACTTTCTTTTAAAGACTTTGATCCTGCATATGTAGCAGAAGAGACTCAAGGTAGAATTATCGCTATCGAAAAAGAGAATGAAGAGCTTGTTAGACTTGGTAAAACACTTAAGAACATTCCTCAGTATATCTCTATGAGTCAATTGACTGAAGAAGTTATGGCTGCAACAGAAGCACTTCTCAAAGAAGAGCTTAAAGCAGAAGGTAAACCTGAAAAGATCTGGGACAGAATTCTTCCAGGTAAGATCGAAAGATTTATTTCAGACAACACAACACTTGACCAAGAGCAATGTCTTCTTGATCAGAAATTTGTAATGGATGATAGCAAAACAGTTCTTGAATATGTTCAAGAAAAAGCAAAAGCAGCTGGTGGTTCAGCTGATATCGTACATTTCATCAGACTAGAAGTTGGTGAAGGGATTGAAGTAGCAGAAGAAGATTTTGCTGCTGAAGTTGCTGCACAAATGGGATAAGGGTTTCCCCTTATTCTTTCTTTCTACCTGAACTGTTGTTTGGGTAGGGTCTTAAATTTTTCCTCTTTTCCTCAATATACCCACCACATTTTTATGTTAGAATATGCCATGAAGTGGAACGGAATCCACACCTGCAAAATAATCTAAAGGCAACAGATGTCCCAATCCTTATTGGAAGCTCAAAATATTTCCCACGGTTTTGATACACTTTTATTTCATGATGTAAATTTTTCTTTAAAACCATCCCAGAGTGCAGCGATCATTGGCCGAAGCGGTTGTGGAAAGTCTACACTTTTACATATATTTTCAACATTTATCAAACCAGATAAAGGCAGTGTCACACTTTTAGGAAAAGATCTTTACAGTCTTGATGATAAGTCCATTGAGGCACTACGCCGTTATGATATAGGGATCATCTTTCAATTTCATTACCTCTTTAAAGGTATGACAGCAATGGAAAATATTGAAGTGGCCAGTATGTTAAGTGCAGAGAAGATCGATGATACCATACTTGAAAAGCTAGAGATCAAAGACCTCATGAAACAAAAGATAGGTGAACTTTCAGGTGGACAACAGCAACGTGTTTCCATAGCCAGAGTACTCAGTAAAAATCCTCGTATCATTTTCGCAGATGAACCTACCGGAAATCTCGATAAAGAGACTGCAGAGTTAGTGATGGATGTATTGATGGATTACATTAAAGAGACAGGTGCCGGACTCTTACTGGTAACCCATGATGAGAGTATGGAGGCACGTTGTGATGTTGCATATAAGATCGAAGATAAAATACTGAAGGAGAAGGTATGAAAATAGATCTAATGAATGTTCTCTATACAACCTCTATGGTTATTTTGGCTTTTTTTGCAGCAGTTGTGCTCACAAAAACGGTCTCTAAATATCTTCCAAAAGAAGATGAAGAGAAAGAGAAAGAAGAAGAGTAGTCAGGGTTACTTTGCATTTCTATTTCGCTTGAGTAATAAGCACACCTTCGAGTAGCTTATCTATATCTCCATCAAGGATGGCATCTACATTGGTAAAAGCTTGGTTGGAACGGGTATCTTTGACCTGTTGATAAGGTTGCATAACGTAGGAGCGTATCTGGTGTCCCCAACCAATTTCTGATTTTTCTACACCATCTAAGACAGCTTGTTTTTTAGCCATCTCATACTCATAAAGACGAGATTTCAACATTTTCATGGCTGCAGCTTTATTTTTATGCTGGCTTCTATCATTTTGACATTGTACGATGATATTGGTTGGTATATGTGTGAGACGGATGGCTGACTCTGTTTTATTGACGTGTTGTCCCCCTGCACCTGAGGCACGGTAAGTATCCACACGTAAATCTTTGTCTTCTATGGTGATGTCTATGTCATCATCTATTTCCGGTGAAACCATCACTGAAGAAAATGAAGTATGACGTTTGGCATTAGAATCAAAAGGAGAGATACGTACCAGTCTATGAATACCGTTTTCCACTTTGAGGTAGCCATAGGCATTTTCACCCTTGATGATGAAAGAGACATCTTTGATACCTGCTTCTTCTCCAGCCTGATAGTCAAGTCCTTCGACTTTAAAGCCATGTCTCTCTGCCCAACGTAAATACATACGGTAGAGCATACTGGCCCAATCTTGTGATTCAGTTCCACCAGCTCCTGGGTGGATGGAGACGATGGCATTGGCACCATCATGTTCTCCACTGAGCATCATCTGTACCTCTAGGGCATTGGTACTTTCCTGTAGGCTCTGGGCATCTTCATAAAGCATCTCCAAGGTCTCTTCATCATTCTCTGCTTTAGAGAGTTCAAAATACTCACTGGCATCATGCACTGCATCATAGGCATTGTTATAGGTCGCCAATATACGTTCAGCTTTGGTTTTTTCCTGGGAGATCTTCCCTGCATTGGTCGCATCGTTCCAAAAATCAGGGTCTTGCTGCATCTCTTCTATCTCTTTTAATCTCTTTTCTAAGAGATCTGGTTTTACAATATTTTTAATATTATCCATTTTAATAGTAAGTGATTTGAGTAATTCGCTGTATTCGTATGCATCCATAGTAAAATCCTAGTGTAATTTTGATATGATTTTATCAAAATATAGCGAAATATGAGGTTAGAGATGGTTATCGTTCGGACAATAGAG
>NZ_JBFFOH010000221.1:0-3218 GCF_041562805.1 Sulfurovum sp.
AATTTGGTAGCCTCTGGAGGTAATGATCCCCGCGACTCCATCCTCTCTATATTTAGTGTCAATCGCTTAGAAGGCGACTTGAGGGGCAGAGGCCAAGTCTTGCTTTGTTAGTAACTCTGTTACATCTAATTCTACACCATCTCACCACCACGTCAAGCTTTATTTTAAATTCTTTTAGCTTCCTGTGCTGTAGCTGATTTCTTTGATACATGAATGTTTCTTGATTAGCCACTTACAAATACAGCACGGCTCCGAGTACATAGGCTGACCCTTAGCACCAACCCTAACCACTGTAATCTTATAGCCTTTACTATACTTGTCACCTATGATAGCAGCCAATTCTGCGTGAATGCAAGTCTTATCTAGCAACCCTACAGCTTTTCCTGCACGAGCCATTCTAGGGTTTGTTTTAATGTAACTGTTTGCACCTTCGCTAATCACTTTGCCGCGCTTATCAGTGATTACTGCAAAATGCCTTGCCTCTCCTCGTCTGTAAGGAATCTCAGAACACTTTGTCAAGGCGTAGTCAAGCATTTAATTCACCAAATCAAGTTCATAATGGAAGTAAAATACATCACCCGAAGCACCGTCACGCAATACCCAAATCTTATCACCTGTTGGCTCTACATACTTAACAACTCCAGTAGCACCACGATTAAAACCTGCTTCTTGATTGGCTCTTACTTTATCACCTATTTTGAACTTAGTCTTTTTAAGTTCATATTCCTGTTTAGCTACAAGCATATCATACTTCCGTGCTTTATCCTCAAGCTCTTTAATAAGAAGATTCTTTTCAGCATCGAACTCATCAGATGAAAACAGTTTCTTAATTTTAGACCACATATTATTTCTCCCCGTACTTAGCTTTCAGTCGTGCAAGCTCTTCTAGCTCTGCTTCCATTTGTACTTTATTCTCTAATATTTCTTTAGCAATACGCTCTGATTCTTTTTCTTCCCAAAAGGACAGCTTATCCTCTTCTTGTTCAATACGATAGTTATATTCATCGTCATTTTCTAGACGTGTTCCACTAACATAATATTCACAATCCTCGTACCCGCTCCACTCATAACTAATATTCAAATTATCCCAATCAGAATATTGCTTTTTAACCTCTAGCATCTGAGAGATAATTTCATCTGGTGTTCCATTAGGCCACTCACATTCTGCTTGGATAAAACGTTCAATGCGCTCATAGTTCACAACTGGTTTATTTTTAGACATCTTTATTCTCCTTCTTAAGTAAAGCTGATTGAGAAACATTAGAAATCAAGTAACCCGAGATAATCAACGTAATCAAATACGAATAGTTATCTTCTGAAATCTTATCAAAACATAGAACACCTGTCAATATAATTATCATTGAACAGGATAGGATGAATTTACGAGAAGCTAGTTTAGAGTTCATTATCAGCCTCCAAGTAACGGGAAAATGCCTTTTCTATAGTCTCTTCTGGAAGACCGTCCCCAGCCCAATCAAAATAAGCTACAGCTAATTGAAACGGGTAGTCGGGGTTCCTGTTACCAGCAGGCCAATCACAAGTATGATGCTCCCACAAAAGCTCTTCAAACTCATTAATCCACTCTGCTTTGATATTCATTTGATTTTAACCTCTGCTGATTCAAGGGCTGTAATCATATTACCTGCATCATAGTAATGGAATCCATGTTCACAACTATACTCCCGTTCTGGCAGTTCAATCTCAATACTACTTACAGCCTTCTGCCACAGTATATAGTCTTGCTGTATACGATGGCAAGCATACTCTTCTAATTCATTTCCTTCTTTATCCTTACACTTAGTAAATGATTCTGAGTAGTCAGGGTGAGATGACCTAGAAGAAATGAATTGTTCAAATAGTTGTTGTGAAGTCATTTTGTTTTAGTCCTTCAAGATAACAAGTAATACCACCATTCTTCTCTGTATGCGCTACATCTTCCCAACCTTTAACCTTTTGCAACACCCACTCTTCATGGTTCTGTACAACAAAGCTAAACTTATAGTCTGCGTCTGGATTGTCTGATTCTGTTGGTTCTCCATCAATAAAACTATGATGTTCTGATTTCAAACCCATGACAAAACAACTATCATCACTCTGTCCTTCATGCTCTGTGTCTGATACAACAACACAAATACCCGCAAAATTGAAATAGCATTTAGCATCCCATTCATGTTTACTACCAATTGCTACAACATCCCCAGTAAAAAGCTCTTCCCCTGCTGTATCAAACAGACCAGTGGGCAGTCCACAGCTCCCGAAGCTGTAGTTACCACTCTTAAGAATCTTCTTCATCACTTAACTCCTCTCTTGTTTATCAATGTCTGAAGCATACTAGAGGCTTCTTTCTCTGTCAATGCATAAGACCCATAATTCTTATATGATGCTTTGTAATAAGAGGACAGAGAACCTGTGAGTTTGGTTGTGGTCATTAGGGTTCAGAAAGCAATTTAGTGTATCGTTCAATGTCCCATTCAGCACATCGCTTATCACTCTCAGCCTTTTCAAGCTCTCGTTGATATTTTGCACGCAAAGCTTTGTTACTAACAGTCGCGCCTTTATCAACAGCAAAAGCTTTATAGCAACCCTTTTGACGTGAGATATTATACACCTTATCATAGTCTTCCATACCATATTTTATAAACTCAACATCGTGCAAGTTGCACACGAATTCTAAGTCTACCTTCTCAGGGTTAACATATGTGACTTCATTGCCAATATATTCTTGGCCATAATCAATCCAGTAAGTATCTAGAAGATAGATTTCACCACTACGTTCTGTTGCATAGCATTGATTATCCATGCACCAATAGGCAGTACCACCTCCGCAACTAGCACGATATTCTGTGTCGTTTTTGTAGTACCAACGATATACATCACCTTCCCTAATGGAAATACCCTCTTTCATTTTAAACCCTCCTCAATCAATCCAATGCGGCTTATTCCGCCCTGTCCACTCAACCTTCATCCTACGCTTGTCAGTCCGAGTTGTCCAGTCTTTATATTTAGCTTTCAGATACAGTTGGTAGCTTTTGCAAGGATCAAGCAGAGAAGCTAGCTTAAATTCGTCAGGCATGCATCGTACAAACTCTGATAGCTCTCCATCTTCAATCGAAACAGGGTAATTGCTTAGGCTCAGCAAGTGAATTGAGGACTTATGAACTTTCCCATACCGATGTGTGTATTCATCACAAAGCGCTTTTGTATGCTCTAAAAGCCAA
>NZ_JBFFOH010000222.1:0-3217 GCF_041562805.1 Sulfurovum sp.
ATGTAACACGTGTACTTTATATTGTCCAGAAGCGAATACGCTTATGTTCGATAAAGAGGGGAACACATCTTGGGTAGATGAAGATAGATGTAAAGGGTGTGCACTTTGTGTATACGTTTGTACTGACATGCTAGATCGTAATTGTATTACGATGGAAATGGCTGGTCACGAAGAGTAGATCTAGAGTTTTAGATTTAATTAAAAAATTTTTATAGGAGAACTTATGGCAAATCAAGGTCCTGCGTATTATTCACCGTATCCTGCGGCAGTATATGAGGGTGTAATTACACCACCAGAAGGAAAAGCACTTTTACTAGAAACAATAGTAGATGAAGAAATTGCAATGAGAGAAATTGCAAAAGTGATGTTGACAAGTGAAAATGCAACTATTTTCCCTGGTCCACAAGTATTATATGGTTTTAATGAAGAAGCGAAGAAAAAAGCTACTCTTATCAAAGAGATGTCAGAAGTTCTTAATGCTAAAATGATTCCAATGTATGATTATAGACCAAAGTATCCAAAAATTGATGCTGAAGTTGAGATCAATCCAAATCACCCAAACTTAACGATTTGGCATAACAATATTAAAGCAGCAATCTTTATTGGTGTTCACTGTCATTATGCAAACGTTGCATTAAAAATGGTTAGATGTGAAACGGATTGTTATACAGTCGCGATTTGTGGATTGTCAGGGCATGAAGATGCTATGGCTACATTAAGAGATCAGCATTCTTCAGAGCTTGAGAAATTCATCAAAATAGCAAAAGAAGTTAAAGCTGAGCTTGGTAAATAGGTAGGAGATAATAATGAGTAAAATTACTGATATGACAAAAACACATAATTGGTCTGGACAAAAGTTAGTTACAGCAGACCATTTACTTTTCGACGCTCCAAGAGAAAAACACTTCATGACTGGTTCTGAAGTTTTAAAAGAAGCAGTTAAAAGATGTACAGTTGATGCATCTGTATCGTATCCTATTACGCCACAATCTGAAGCAGCTCACCTTATCGGTGAACTATGGGCAGAAGGTTATGTAGGTACATATTTTAGAGGTGAGAATGAATTTGGTGTAATGTCTGAAGTTGCTGGTTGTGCGATGGCCGGTGCCAGAACAATTACAACGACTTCAGGTCCAGGTACACTAAGAGCAATGGAAAACTTTGCCCAGTGGTCTGGTACAAGAATTCCATGTCAACTTATCCTAATGGCTCGTGGTATTAATTCACCACTAACTATTCAACCGGATAACTTGGAAGTTTCATATATGCTAGAGACAGGTTGTCAGATCTGGTATGCTGAAAACGTACAGGAACTTTTTGACATGTCAATTGCAGCATTTATCGTAGCTGAAAAGCCTGATGTACATGTTCCAATTATTACAGTTGTTGATGGTTTCTTTGTATCTCATACACGTGAAGCAGTTATGCTTCCAGCTGATGATATTGCACTTTTCCCATATGAGCCATATAAATCTCCATTACCTCCGATTGATTCAGAAACACCTCCGGGACGTTTCCTAAGAGATCCATTTGTAATGAAGTCTAACTATATTTCTTATGCAACTCACGCTTCTTGGCAGTGGGAAATAAGATCTGCGGTTGAGCGTTCACGTCCATATGCTAAACATTTCCTTAATGGTCTTGTTCATGTTACTGGTGAAGATGATGCTGAGATCGCATTTGTTACTTGTGGTACTGCGGCTAATCAAGCTAAAGAAGCACACAGAGAACTAATGAAATTAGGAATTAAGTCTAAAGTTATTAAGTTAAGAACTATTAGACCTTTCCCAACAGAAGAACTTCTTGAATCTTTAGAAGGTATCAAACATGTATTTGTACCTGAGTTCAATGTTGTTGGTTGGCTAGATAAAGAAGTAAAAACTGCTCTTTACGGTAAGTCTGATGCACAAGTTGTTGGCGGACCAAGAGTTGCTGGTGGTATGAGTATGCCTGCTGAAGCAATCATTAAAGAAGTTATGGAAAAAATCAACCCTGGAAAAGGAGCATAACATGGCAATAGATATCTATAAAATTAATCCCGAGTTTAGAGACATTATGCCTCAAGAGATCATTGATCTTGAAGAGAAAGCTACATGGGCTGAAAACCAAGAAAAACCACGTGGTATTAAGGAGCTTCCAGAAACTAAAGAGTTACTTGAAGAGCACTCTTTATGTGCTGGTTGTCCAGAAGCTGCTGCATTAAGATATGTACTTTCTTCACTACCTAAACCTGAAGAGACTATTATTGTTAACTCAACAGGTTGTACATCATTAATGTTCCCACACATTGCACTTCATACTGTGCACTCACTATTTGGTAACCAAAATGCAGTTGCAACTGGTATCAAAAGAGTACTAGACTGGAGATTTCCAGACATAGAAAAAGATGTTGTTGTTCTAGCAGGTGATGGTGCTACAGTTGATATTGGTCTTGACTATACACTACAATCATTCTTTAGACAAGAAAACATCACAACTATCTGTTTTGATAATGAAGTTTATGCAAATACAGGTGGACAAGAATCTGGTGCTACACCAAAAGGTCAAGTTTTCAAAATGGCACCTACTGGTAAAAAGTTTGAAAAAGTAAAAATGTGGGAACTAGCTGTAACATCTGGTTGTCATTACTCTATGAACATGACAGCTTCTGCTCCTAAAGCAGTTGCTAAAGCAGTTAGAGAAGCAATTCTCGTAGCTAGAGAAATCGGACCGACATTCCTTAACATTTACACACCTTGTATTCTTGAAATTGGACTAAGTGCAAATGAAGGACTTGGCGAAATGAAAGATCAAGATAAAGACAGATTTGCTTCATTCAAATATGTTTCACCTGAAGCAGAAGAATTCTTGAAAAAATGTAAAGCAGAAGGACGTTTATAATGGCAAAAGATTCAATTAAAGTAAGACTTCCTGGTCTAGGTGGACAGGGGGCAGTTACTGCTGCACATATTGCAGCAACAGCGGCTGATACAGAAGGTTACTATGCTGTATCTAATCCATTCTTTGGTGCTGAGAAACGTATGGCTCCATCTGAGAGTTATGTAAGAATAGGAACAGTGCCTATTTATGATAGAGGTGAAGTAATTTATCCTGATATCGTTATGATTTTTCACCCACAAGTTATTACTATGGGTAAATCATACACTATGCCTTTTTATGCTGGTATTAAAGAAAATGGTCTTGTTATCATTAACTCTGATAGAGATCTTTTAACTCC
>NZ_JBFFOH010000223.1:0-3213 GCF_041562805.1 Sulfurovum sp.
CTATGAAGATGATGACAACGATGGTATTTACAACCGTGATGATGAAGATGATGATGGGGACAAAGAAATTGATATAGACAACGACCTTGATGATGATGGTATCGATGATGAATATGATGTCGATGATGACAATGATGGTTATGCAGATACTCCTTTACCTACAGCTTATACAGCTGATGCAGGAAGACTTTTAGGTTCCCAATGTGCTCAATGTCATGGTACAAATGGTGTCTCCTCAACTGAGTGGGACAGCATCGCAGGCGAAGATGAACTTGATAGCGAGATCTTTGAAGATGATGAACCGATTATGAGTGCACAGGCTCATGGATATACCAGTGAAGAGATAATACTTATTGGTAATTGGCTAAAAACGCTTAAAACTAACGATTAAAAAAGGATACTAAATGAAAACAACCCATTCAAATTCAAGACGAAACTTTATGAAGTTTGTAGGAGCAAGTTCACTTTTTGCAGTGACTCCTGGTATGGCAGCCGATACAACCACTCCACACATTGTGGTAGTTGGTGGTGGATTTTCTGGGGCAACCTGTGCAAAGTATCTAAAGATGTGGGGTGGAAGCAGTGTGAATGTAACCATCATAGAGGCAAACCCTACCTATGTATCACCTATATTAAGTAACTTGGTTCTTAACGGACAGAAAACGATCTCTGACTTGTCATTTACGTATGGAGACCTGAGCAGTAAATATGGTATCAATATGATCCACACTACGGTAGATAGCGTTGATAAAAACAATCAAACCCTTGCTTTGGCAAATGGAAGCAGTGTGAAGTATGACAAATTGGTCTTAGCAGCAGGTATGGACTTTATACAAGTAAATGATTACGATATCACTAAAGTACCTCACGCTTGGAAAGCAGGAGAGCAGATAGATCTGCTTAAAGCACAAATTGATGCAATGGTTGATGGTGATACTTTTACCATGACGATTCCACCTGCACCTTACCGTTGTCCTCCTGGTCCATATGAGAGAGCTTGTGTAGTGGCTGACTATCTCAAAAATAACAAAGGGTTTAACAACTGTAAGGTGAATGTGTTTGATGCGAATGCAAATATCACGATAGAGGAAGAGACATTTACTGCAAAATTTGCAGAGTATGGTGTAGTGTACACTCCAAGTACAACAGTCACAAATGTTGATGACAGTACTAGAACTTTAACATACACTGAAAATGATGAATCAAAAACTTTAACTTCAACAGTTTTAAATGTTATACCAAAGCAAAAAGCAGCCTCTATCGTCTTTACAGCAGGAGTCAATACTGGAAACTGGGCACCGATTAATCCGTTGAGTTATGAATCAGTACTGACAAGCGGTATTTATATCATCGGTGATTCACAAGGAACAGGACAACCAAAAGCTGGACATATGGGAAATTCTGAAGCAAAAGTGTGTGCAGATGCCATTTTAAGAACACTGAATGGGGTTACATTATACGCTTCACCTAAGACCAACTCAGCTTGTTACAGTCCAACTTCCTCAACAGAAGCTTCATGGATCACAGCGGTCTTTAAATATGATGCTAATGAGAATAAAATGGTTATTGCCAATAAAGGATCAGGTGCACCAAGCACCAGTAATTATGGTAAAATGTTTTCATGGTCAGGAAATCTATTTACGGATACTTTTTCTTAATCTGTATTGCCAAAGTTTGCAGGATGTATGTTACATACTGCAAACTTTTACATCTTCTTTATACCTTTTCACACATTTCCCCTTTCAATAACATAATAAGTAGTTATATAATGATTTAATTTTTTGTGATATAATTAAGTGCGAACTAGAGGTGTGATAGAGATGTACATTTAGCGTAGTAACTCTATCATGATAATCTTTTATGCTCATCATTGAAAATGATGAGCTATATCATTCTAGGAGAAATAGTTATGGAAAATGTATGTAAAGAAAAACTGGAAGAACTTATAGTACTTTTGAACGATCCAGATGAGACTGTAATGCTAAAAGAGGTTAACGAGAAACTGGAAAAAATTGTTGCACTTATGAATAATCCGGAAAAAATTGAAATAGAAAAAAACGAAAGTAAAGAGAAACTGAAAAAAGTTGTAGAACTTGTGGATAATGCAATGGCCAACCCAGACGTTGAGCTTGAATATTGTATACCTGAAGTATTAACAACATCAGAGACCTGTGATGTTTCCGGAGACCCATATATACAATTGAAATATGCGGCTAATGGAACACATATAATGGTACAAAAACTACCTCTTAAGCATCACTATCTAAACAAGACAGCACAAGATATAGCAAATCTTGTTACCTTCTATATTGAGCAGTTTATTGAACAGATCGATTCTGTTGAAAATGGTGCACAGTAGGACCTTCACTACAGGAGATAGACTATAGGTATCTATAGTCTATCCCTTTCATATCGTACCGTTCAAGTGATAGACCCTCCAAAATAAAACCATTTAATTTAATTCAATCATAAACACTATTTTCATAATGCTATTGTATAATTGAGACTAAAATAATTTAATTGGTGAAATATGGCATCTAAAGAGATACGCTACAAAGAACACACTTTTAAACTCGCTTATGAGTTAGTCAACCCGACACAAGATGAGGTACTGCTTGTACTTCATGGCTGGGGGAGTAATAAAGAGATCATGAAACAGGCATTTGGCAACACACTGCCGGACTTCAAACATATTTACCTGGATATGCCAGGCTTTGGTAAGAGTACCAATGAGATGATCTTAACGACAGTAGATTACGCAAATATTGTACAACTTTTTTTAGATACTCTAGGCGTGACAGCTACCATAGCTATGGGACACTCTTTTGGCGGAAAAGTTTCTACACTGCTTAACACACCTTGTTTGGTACTTCTTTCTTCTGCAGGTGTAGTCACTGTTAAACCATGGTCAGTGAAAATAAAAATAGCGACATTTAAACTCCTAAAACCTCTGGGAATGAAGAAGATACGTGAACTTTTCGTAGCGCCTGATGCGCAGGGTATGAGTCATGAAATGTATGAAACATTTAAAAATGTAGTGGATGAAGACTTTGAAGCTGCGTTTGCCAAAAGCAAAAGCAGGGCACTCTGTTTTTGGGGCAAAGAAGACACAGCAACACCACTCTATACAGGGGAGAAGATAGCGGGGCTCATAGAGAACAGCGAATTCTATCCACTGGACGGAGACCACTTTTTCTTTTTGACACATAAAGA
>NZ_JBFFOH010000224.1:0-3196 GCF_041562805.1 Sulfurovum sp.
AAAAGAATCACTAATGGAACATTTTTTTAGCTGTCCCTACTGTTGGGAACGTATCTCTATGATACTTGATAGTTCAGAAGAAGATAGTGACTATATCGAAGACTGCGAAGTATGCTGTCGTCCGATAGAGTTGTCTTTTAAGTTTTCTGGAGAGTATTTAGTAGATTTTGAAGCAAGAAAAATGGAAGGTATTTAAGAAAATATTCCATACCACCAACAGACAAATAAAAAAAAACCACTCTAACAGAGATTGTTAGCCTATTTAAGATTCTAATCTATAATATTTTTTACTCTTTATGAACTTTTTACGTTTTACTTTCTCTTTTTTGAGGCGTTCTCCTTCTAAAACTTGTAAATGTTTGCTATGAGAAATATATCTGGCATTTTTACTGAAGATCTTTTTATATTTTTCCATATACTCGTAATCTGAACCATAGAGTTTAACTTTATAATTTGCAGTCAGTTCACCGTAATAGCTAAAATTGTTTTGTTTACGTGCTTTTCGTGCTTCCGCATAGATATGACCTAAGATCTTTTCTTTACGTTTATCAAGATGACGCAGCATAAAAAGATATTTATGTAACTCTTTTTCATTGACATTGTCTTTCTCAACAGAAGGATCAAGTTTATAGCCTAACTTAAATGCTTTATTAAGTTGTAAGTAGTACTTGTTACATGATTCCTGTATCGCTACAGGTATCTTAGTGATCTTTTGAAATGCTTGACAATCTTCCTTGAATGATTCGAGTTCATTCCCCAAAGAATTAAATGCTTTAGGTGATACTTGATCCATCAAACCTATTGGAAGTTCACTCTGCAATATATTATTCTTTCTGCGCTTTTTATTTTCGATGCGTTCTTCTTCTAAAGATTGTATATGTGTAATATTAGAAACATATCTGGCATTTTTACTGAAGATCTTTTTATGTTTTCCCATAAACTCGTAATCTGAATCATAGAGTTTAACATTATGATTTGCAATCAGTTCTCCGTAATAGCTAAAATTGTTTTCTTTACGTGCGTTACGTGTTTCAACGTAGACAAGTCCTAAGATCTTTTCTTTACGTTTATCAAGATTGCGTAGAAGAGAAAGATATCTATTTAATGCTTTTTCATTAATATAATCGCTGTCGACATAACTGTCCAGTTTATAGCCGGTCTTGAATGCATTATTGGCCTGGAGATGAAATGCATTACACTCTTTCTGTATCTCTGCCGATAGCATAGAGATCTTTTGAAATGTTTGGCAATCTTTCTGGAATAGTTCCAGTTCATTACCTAAAGAATTAAAAACTTTAGGTGCTGCTTGCAGTAATGCAGTTGAAACCAATATTAATTTTATATATTTATGGAACATATCTTTCCTCTATTTTTTTGATATTCATGATTGATTTTATCTCAAAGAAGCATAATGTTTTGTATTAACAATAAGTGGTATCTTACTTTTGTTCAGGGAATTTAACTTTCATTCCCAATATACGCAAAACGTTCTACCTCTTTTCCCTCAATGACTACTTTTTCTATAAACATAGCATAAGGACGTACCCACATACCTTCTTTTCCATATAACGCCTTATAGACAACCATCCATTCTTCAGTTTCTGAATGTTGTGCTGTCATAAAAACTTCATATAAATTACCTTTATAATGTTTATAAGTTCCTTTTTTTAACTTCATCCTAAAATTTCTTTACTATACCCAATTCTTTGCATACCCACTCCTTTTTCTAAACATTATTTTATCATAGAATACCTATTCAGTCACTCAAAAAGTATTTTAAAGTACAATATTTGAACATCAAAAAAAGGAATCTTTATGCCAAAAAATATTTTTAATTGTCCACTGCCTGATGAAAAAGGTTATTTTGGAGAATATGGAGGGGCTTTCATCCCTCCTCAACTTCAAAGTATCATGGATGAGATCACAGCTTCATATGAAGAGATCCGTGAAAATCCAGAATTTCTTGAAGAACTCACTTCCCTTTATCAACATTTTGTTGGACGTCCAAGTCCTATCTTTCATGCAAAACATCTCTCAGCAAAATATGGTGCAGATATTTACCTCAAAAGAGAAGACCTGAATCACACAGGTGCACATAAGATCAACCACTGTTTAGGTGAAGCATTACTGGCAAAAAAAATGGGTAAGAAAAAACTCATCGCGGAGACAGGTGCAGGTCAACATGGTGTGGCACTCGCAACTGCAGCTGCATTGGTAGGTTTGGAGTGTGACATTTACATGGGTGAAGTGGATATGGCTAAAGAACATCCAAATGTCGTGCGTATGCATATACTCGGAGCAAATGTCATCCCTGCGACACATGGTCGTCGTACACTCAAAGAAGCCGTGGACAGTGCTTTTGAAGCATATTTAGGAGATCCTGTAACACAATTTTATGCCATCGGTTCAGTCGTAGGGCCTCATCCTTTCCCTGGGATGGTAAGGGACTTCCAATCCATCGTAGGTGTGGAAGCAAAAGAACAATTTACACAAATGACAGGGAAGCTCCCTGATAATCTTGTTGCCTGTGTAGGTGGGGGATCTAATGCCTTAGGACTCTTTACAGCCTTTATGGATGATGAAGATGTTGCCATGCATGGTGTTGAACCTGCAGGTAGAGACCTTGATGTTCCAGGAGAGCATGCGGCTACGATGACCAAGGGTGAACCTGGAGTGATGCACGGATTTAAATCTTACATGCTTCAAGATGAACAAGGTGAACCTGGAGATGTCTACTCTGTAGCAAGTGGTCTTGACTACCCGTCTGTTGGACCACAACATGCTTACCTCAAAGATATCGGACGCGTTAACTATGCTTCTATCAATGACAAAGAGGCGATTGATGCATTTTTTGAACTCTCACGAGAAGAAGGTATCATCCCTGCTATTGAATCTGCACATGCTGTAGCCTATGCTATCAAAATGGCTCAAGAACCAAACATGGGTACTATTCTCGTCAACCTCTCAGGTCGAGGAGATAAAGATATTGATTTTGTTGTTGAGAACTACGGGAAAGAGTACGGTATCCTTTCATAATTCTAAAAAGATAGTAAGGAGATAAATACTAAGATAGATCGTTCCCTTTAAGGGAACGATAAAAATTACCATTTTCTGATAATTCTATGACAAGCTATATATTTATTTAGAGAGAATAATACGTCGCGCTTTTATGATGTACAACCAATGCCGTGGTACT
>NZ_JBFFOH010000225.1:0-3133 GCF_041562805.1 Sulfurovum sp.
CGCAAAAGGCAATCTAAAAAATCCAAAGCTCATTGAGACCTGCCTCTTTTACCACATCGACTTTGACACCGAACAGTATCACAGTGCCATTTATGACGTCACTAAGACCTTGGAAATTTTGAAATGCATGGAACATATTTCATAATATTTAACACAATATAAATCCGACAAAACCAAACTCTTCTTACTAAATATTCCCTAGTTATCGCGATCTTAGACATTAATATCAATCCCACCTTTTTTACTAAAGTTAATTGCTTTTCATTCGACTTTTCTAAGTTTCTGTGTTATTATAGTCCGAAATAAAGGGGTGTAAAGATGTCTTATCAGTTTATCGAGGTGACCACAGAGGATCAACTTGAAAAAGTGTATGCCTTTCGGTATAAAATCGTTTGTGAGAAACTTGGAGTTTGCGAACTGGAGGGCTGTGAACCCAATCGTGAAACTGATGAGTATGATGCCTACTCCGAACATTTCGCCGCTTTTGACGAAGAAGGTGAGGTCATGGCCTGCACCAGACTAATCCACCACTGCCCTATCGGTTATCCTACAGATAACAATATGCAAACAAATATTGACAAACTACAGTTCGAAGCAGACAAATTTGCTGAACTTTCCAGAATCTTTATCGCCAAAGAACTGCGTAACCGAAAGGACACAAAAACACTTATCGAAGGTCTAAAAGTAATTGGCTATATGAAAATGTCAGCCCTCGATATTGAATATACTTACGGTGCGTTGGAAAAACCTTTTTTACGCCTGCTCAATATGTACAATCTTCCATACCAACCTATTGGTGAGGAGCAGCACTATATTACTCCCCGCTATCCATGCCTACTATATACCAACGATCTCGAAGCAAAGAATCCCGAGCTTGTTCAGGTATGGAACAAAACATGAATTTTCCTTCTATCCATATTTTTCTGTTATTGGTCTGCACCATTATTTCACTGCAAGCAGAAAATTCTTACTATACTTCTTCAAGCCACTTGGCGTCTGTGACCCAGCAGATAGATCAAGAACTGGAGCAGTTTACACTTGCAGCAACTGAAACCAAGGCAAACGAACCTTATCAACCTTACATCATTTCCGTTCTCACAGGGAAGGAACTTGAAAAGTTGGGTATTACTACACTCCAAGAGGCACTCCAGCTAATACCGGGGGTCGACTTTTCTGCCGATCTTTCAGATGCCAAAACACCGATTTTTCGAGGTTCGAATCCTTTTGCATTTGGTCAAGTCAAATTACTAATCGACGGTATGTTGGCAAATGACATCTTCACCGATGGGTTTATAGGTTATCTCTATATGCCTATCGAAATAGTGAAACGTATCGAGGTCGTCAGGGGACCAGGAAGCAGAACCGATGGTATCAATGCCTATGCGGGGTCCATTCAGATTATTACTTACGCTGAAGACATCGGTGAGCCGATCAACCGTGTCTTTGCACGAGGCGGTTCATATGACCAGTTAGCCGGTGGTTTCACTAGCACCTTTTCAGAAAACAAGTTCCGCTTTCACGCTGATGGCTACTACTATCAGGACGACAAAATGCTCTTCGCCGGACCAGATGCCGCCGCAACCGGTGCTTATAACTTTGGACCGATTGACAACACTTCTTTCGCTCTGAGTGGGCAAGTTCCGCTACAAACTACAACCTATGCTCTTGGACTGCAATTTGACTACGATGCGTTCACTCTTAAAGCAAGAGGCACACACTTTATTCATGGTAGTGCCTATGGTATCAATGCGCTTCTTCCACAGGAAGAGGACCGGATCAAAATGCCTGCCTTTATGCTGGAACTCGGATGGGATGAATATTTCGGCGACCTGGAAGCGATTGTCAAAGTCGGTATGAGACAGGAACAATTTAGTAGTGATGCAAGACTTATCTCGCCAGGTTTTACACTGCCTAATTCTGACAACACAGGATTGGTTACCTATACAGAAGGCTTTTTTGGGATTCATGAGGCCGACCAGCGTTCATTCTACCAATCCACCTATTTTAAATATAGGGGGTTAGAAAATCATACTTTAACTGCCGGTTATCGCATCAGCCGTGACGAAACCTATAACGTCGTTACCAAGACAACAGACAGAGACAGTGATAGCGGAACCAATCTTGTAGACTATACAAGTACACTCCCCTTTTTCGATATAAATGCTCTTCGTGATATCCTAATGTTATCGTTACAGGACCAAATGGAAATTGGTACAAGCCTGAGTCTTCTATACGGTATCAATATCGAAAAAACTTCCCTCACAGAAACACAGTATGATCCAAGGATTTCTCTTGTATATCAAAGTGATATGCAACGTATCTTTAAAGCGATCTACAGCCATTCGCACCGAAATCCATCCTGGCAGGAACTCTATACCCTCAACAATACGGCGCGTGTCGGTAATATTGATCTAAAACCTGAAACTGTGGATGCTTTCGAACTTGCAATGATCCAAAAATTCAGTGGGGAAAGCTACCTGCAAGCTGACATTTTCTACCTTATCAACAAAAACCAAATCGACAAGAATAATGCCGAGCACATCTATCTTAACAACTATAATACGGACATATACGGTCTCGAACTCGAAGTATGCACCTCATTGCTTCTGCATGACCAACTCTACGCCAATTACTCCTATGTAAATGGTTCCGATGACATGGGCAATCCTCTTGCCAATGTCGCACATCACCTTGCGGTAGCAAGCTATCTCTATAACTTTACCCCGGAGTTCAACGCCGGAACAGTCCTGAAATATGTCGGAAGCAAAGCACGTATAGAAGGAGACACGCGCGATGACACACCGGCTTATCTTACGGCAGACATTAATCTGCGCTATTATAATCTTTCAAACCATTTCAGCGTGACCGGCAGTGTCAAAAACCTTACCGATGCCGATGTTGTATACCCTTCAGAACCGTACACCTATACCAATGACTATCCTCAGGCCGGTCGTACATTTCTCCTTTCTGTGAGCAAGGACTTTTAATGCGGTTCGGACTACTGTGCATCTTTATTAGTGTCACGCTCTTCGGCGCCAACTCTAATCCACTGCTGCATAGGGCACAGGCATCGATTTTTCCTAAGCTGATCTTGCTTGCAAAAGAGCCAAAAAACTTCTTAGTCGACGGCAAA
>NZ_JBFFOH010000226.1:0-3072 GCF_041562805.1 Sulfurovum sp.
AGCGATTGGGAGCCCGCGCGCGAATAGCCCATCCTGGCCCGGCATCAACGCATGCCAACATCAGAGGCCGAATATACGTGTGCAATCGATCTTATTGGCTGCTAACAGTGTGCTTGCAAACGAGGAGGAGTCCATATACGGTCTTTATTCTTGATAGACTACTTTGGCAGCTATCAGCCTAATAGCAGTCATTAGCGGTGCACGGATGATTTGCAGGAAAAGCCCTATGTTCAACCAGGTAAACTATGGCACTATCGGTACTATTGAATAATAAAAGGTTGAGGGATCGACGCCAAGCTACTGTTAATGCATGGAAAAACCGTCTTTTTACTACCCTCATTCATACGTGATATTCCGCTTACGCAGTATTACCAATACTGAGTAAGCGATCTAATATACTGTTATGCCCCAAAATAGAATGAGTGACTGCTATTCAAAAATGGAAGTAAAACTCTTCGGAGATGAGTTCCCGAAAAAGGGGGAATTCTGTAAAAAATGTAAAACATATATTCCTAAGTTCTGCGATTTAACGGCTGAGCAAGAAAATCATTTAAAAGAACTTATATCAAAAGATGAAAAAATATTAGCAGTAAAGCAGTTGGTGGAATATACGGGGTGTTCTCATCGGTGGGCAAAAATCTGGGTGCTACATCCTAATGGGCCAACCCCGGTCTTAAGCGGCCCACCATGCCCTCATTGTGGTAAACCACTGCGTACATCCAAGGCTAAGCAATGTCCACATTGTCTCAAAAGGTGGAACTGACAGAGTGGAAAGTGGCATAACAAGCGCGTTCGAGAGGGACATACCTCCGCGGCGGTCAATTTGTGCTAAGTTAGCACAAATATTCCCACCACTACGGCATGCCCCTCAACGCGAACGTTATGCGCAAATAAGTTCAGCTTCATATTTAAACGTTAATTTTAAAGTTAAATATTAAAGGGAAGTTATATGAAAACACAGATAAAGCGATTGTCTCCACATCAGAATGGCAAGGTGTTTGGTATTCTAATGGCTGTTGCTAGCCTCATATTTATTCTGCCAATGTTCTTGGCAATGTCATTTTCTATGCCACATGTAGATCAACAAGGAAATCCAGTTGACTTCCCTAGGTTTATTTTCTTGATAATGCCGTTTTTCTATTTGATTTTCGGCTACATTTCTGTGGTAGTCGGATGTTTTATCTACAATCTATTAGTTAAATACGTAGGTGGCATTGAGTTTGAACTCGAAGACAAAAGCTCATAACAAGTGGGTCAAGCCGACCCATTTCCGCGGCACTTCATTTGTGGCTAATGCCACAAGCCTCGCCCCGCTCCAATGGTCGGCTTACCCTGAACGTTAGCCACAAAAGGAGGTGTATCATGAACCAGAAGTATATAACGGCAATCTTTCTAGCTATATTCACAAGTACAGTTAACGGCGGGGATGTAGTGAGTAATGACAGGCAAGATCTAATCAACGAACTTATGAGTGGCGCTGGAAAGCCACAGCAGATTTCTAGCCAAGAAGCCTTTGACTTAGCTGGAAAGTCTCTTCAAGCGCATATGGCCACAAAAATGCATCCACTTTACTTAGAATTATGTGAAGACAAGAACTCCTTATCGAAAAATATGGATAGATTCAAAGAGTCTTTATCTGACTTACTCCCTCTTGGCGCTCTCTATTTTGAAAAAGGTATATTTATCAACTATCAAAACACCTCAATGCATCAGCCTTCTCAGGAGCTAAAGGGGGGGCTTAGTTATGTACTACTTGGAACAAGGGCTGATTTTCGGCGGCGGAGCAAGAGTTTTGCAAATGAAAGCTGTACACAGTTTATTGATGCCCTGAATCTTATGTCTAAACAATTTAGTGGCTAACAAATCACTCCAGCCGACCCAGTGCCGCGGCGCTCCTTTCGTCGCTTTGCGGCACAGGTCGGCTGAGTTATAACGTTATGTGTAAAAGTATTCAACCCAATGGCTAAGAAGCATCGTTATAAAGTCTCAATAACCCAGATGACTATTAATGGTGGTTATGTATACGCTGGATATAGTAATTATAGAGGCGAGGCTGAATTTACATCTACATATAATCAATGCCACTTTGATGACAAAACCTTAAAGAAAATAAAAGGTGGGTCTAAAGGTGGCAACTACTCAGGTGTAGAAGATGGTGAAATATACAGGGTAATGAAGCATGAGAAGCTTTAATGTTAAAACACATAACAAGGTGCTCAAAATGGGCGCAAAATTCGCTGCGCTCCATTTAAGCCCTTTAGCTGTGTATACACGTCCGCTTCTGGTTCGTTTAGCTGACGATAATTCATCTGTTCGCTAAGGACAGCTTTGGTTGCTGAGGAGTCTTTAGCCCTGGTAGGGTGGGTCCTGTGGGCTGATTTAGACAGGAAGCGGCCAGTTGCGGAAATCCAGCCAGCCAGACCACGATTGCCGCTAACACCCTTTTTGCGGTCATTAATACATCCATTTGGACTTTCAAAGAGCCAATAGACACCATGGTCTATTATTGGGCTTATGGTATGAGTTAAATTTACACGATTCATGTAGGTATATAGCTTTGAAAAAGCAGATTCAATCTATCGACGAGCCTCATATTGAGCTGGCAGATCTTGACCCAGCAGTAATATTACCAATAATCGTGTTCTTTGTAGCAGTCTCTGTATATGGATGGTACAGATATAAAAAAGGTACTTTTTTAAGCTTTGTCATCTTTGCAGTAGGCTTTTCGGTGTGCTCGATATCAGCAGCATATTATGGATTTATACGTGGTGGACTATGGTACTGTCAGCAGGAGCCAAGCAATCTATGCGGTCTAGTAGGTGCATTTGTTATTGCGCCAGTTTCCTTTGTTCTTGGCGGCGCTATATTCTCTCTTATGTGGCATATGTTTCGAAGTATAGGTGCAATTCGATAGGCTGGTAAATGGCTTCGCCTGTAGTGGCATAGTTAATTTGGCCACCTAGTTATGGGTGATATTATCACCCCTAAGACAAACAGGTGACAAAATGGCTAAGACAAGAAGGACGTTCAGTCCTGAATTTAAACTCGAATCGGCTCAGCTGGTGGTTGACC
>NZ_JBFFOH010000227.1:0-3001 GCF_041562805.1 Sulfurovum sp.
AAAGCTTTAAGCTTTTCGTAGTCGTTCTTGTCATCGAGTTTGGTTTGAAGCTGTTTCTTTTGCTCTTCATTTCTGTCAAGCTTACTTTTGAGTGTTGTTATGTCACCTGCTATCTTTTGGGCATCTACTTTCTTTTGTGTGAGTTCAGTATTTATGGCATCTTTTGCTTTTTTAGCCTCTGTATGAATGCCCTCTTGTTTCTGATGTTCTGTAGCATCATAGCTATGCTCTTTGATGGCTTTCTTTTGAAGCGCTATGGCTTCGTCACTCTTAGCTATACGTAGTTGCGTATCTTTTACCTCTTGCTCAAGTGCTGGTATCTGCGCTATGAGAGACTGAAGACCTAAGAGTTCTTTGTACTTAGGTTCTAGTTTGGTCTTAGAAGTGAGTGCATCGGTATGGGCTTTTTCATTATACGTCACCTCTTTGAGTACTTCTAGTTCTGCTTTGTTTTTAAGCCCTTGTGCCCTGATACCTTTGAACTCTTCTTCTTTTTTGGTAAGTGTCACCTCATCAGCATTGAGGACACTTAGCTTCTCCCCCAACTCTTTCAATACTTTATCTATGGCAGTTTTATTTTCTTGCTCTTTTACTTTAGCTTCTATGACACTCTTTAGAGTTGTCTCTCTTTTGGCTATCTCTTGTGTGTTTATCTGTGTGATGGTCGCTTGCAATGAAGCGATGACATTATCATATTCTTCAAGCAGCGGTCTTGTACAGGTAGGGCAGTTGGACTCTTTGCCTAAGGCTTCTATCTTGGCTACTTGTGTGTTGGTGTTTTCTATGAGTCCCTTGTATTTGGCTATCTCTTGCCCGAGAGTACGCTCATTGTTCTCTATCTCTTTTGTCTTAGTCACTAAGGCTTGTAACTGTGTGTTTTGTTCTGTCTGTTCTTTAACAAGTGCTGGTTTGACTTCAAGTTTTTTCTTTAAATCTAGTATCTCTTTTTCGTCTTGTTTGTATTGTGCCCTAAGTACTACTTGTTCTTTCTCCAGTCCTTGTTTTTTCAAGAACAGTTCTTTTTGCTTTTGTAGAGTATCTATAGTCACTGCTAGAGCTTTATACTCTGTAAGAAGTGGCTTATCTTTTTCATACTGCACGGACTTAGTCTGTAACTCTTGGAGTTTTACTTTTTGTTTGGCAAGATTTTCTTTTTGGTTTTCCAAGGTTTTATTGAGCAGTTCAAGATCACTACCCAATTTTACAAATTCATCTTTGAGTTTTTGAAGGGCTTTGAGGGCTTTATCTAACACATCTACTTCTTTACTTTTACTCTCAAAACGTTTAAGCACGACTTCTACTTGTTTTTTAAGTATGTCAGCTTCTTTGGTCTTAGACTCTTTTTCTTCTTCTAAGGCTTTAACTTCTGTGTCTTTGAGTAGTATCTCAGCATAACTTTTGATGTCACGGTTTAGCTGTGTGAGTTTTGAGCGTATCTCTTGTTCTATCTTGTCTATCTTCTCTAAGCCTAGTAGCTTACGAATGATCTTCTTTCTCTCTTCGTTTTTTAACCCACTCAGTGCGGTAAGTTCTTTCTGAGAGGCAAAGACCGTATGTCTAAAAGCCTCTTCATTCATTCCTACTAGTTTGGTGATATGCTTAGTCACTTCTCTTGAACCTTCACTCACTAAGGCATCATCCCCATCGTATAGATTTGCTTTGGCAGTTAAAGATTTACCACGCAGTTGACGTAGGACTTTATAGTTGTCACCGTCTATCTCAAACTCTAGTGTCACACTGACAGCTTCTTTTTCTCCTGCTTTAGCATTTCGTATGGTCTCTTTTTCTCCTCGTACATCTCCATACAGGGCAAATGTAATGGCATCAAATATCGTAGACTTTCCAGAACCGTTACGACCTATGATCCCCGTAAGACCTTCCACAAATTCAAGACTATAGTCCTGATATTTCTTGTAGTTTTCCATATGAAGATTAGAGAGTATCATCGTCTGTCTCCTCATAGAGTGCAAAAAGCTCTTTGGCTTTAGTGCTCAGTCTTTCTTGTTCTGCTTCATCTGCCACACTCTCTTTGATATGTGAGATAAAGTAAGCCTCTAAAGAGATAGACTCTATGTCACCTTCTATCTCTTCGCCTTCTACTACTTTAAACTCACGTTTCACCTTGACATGGAGTGCATCTGCAAATATCTCTTTTATCTCTTTGTTGGTAATGTCTATAGAACTTGAAGCTGTCAGGTTATAAAGTTTTACCTCTACTAGTGCATCTTTTATGTCTACTAAGTCAAGTGAAGCTACTTCTTCTTCGTACTTATCTACATCTATACTAAAACCAAGAGATTTACGTAGAGGTATCGTATGGTGTTCTATATGTAGTTCTTCATCTAAGTTCAGTACTACATAGCCTTTGTCTTCTCTTTTGTCACTACTGCTTGTTCTCTCTGTAGAACCTGCATAATATACATTTGGGTGTTTACCCACAGAGCCAAAGCCATGCCAATGTCCTAATGCCACATAGTCCATCTTTTCAAAAATATTTTCTCGCTCTTGAGGATACACCCACTCACCAAACTCATGCATAAGATAATGTGCACCTACTGAACAGTGCATCATCATGATGTTTTTCTTATTTATATCTATATTGGCTTCCATTCTGTCTAGTTCATCAGGTACGATACGTTCATCATTGATATGAGGCATAGCATGAAATACAATGTCATTAAACATCAGCATCTCATAACCCTGTTCAAAAACTGCTTTAACATTGTCTAAAGTACTCAGTGCTTCTAAGATAGGTGAAGAGGTAGTAGTACGAGGCGTTGAGTGGTTCCCTGCTATGATGATAAGAGGTATATTTAGCTTTTCAAGTCTTTTAAGTTGTGTAAGTGCGAAGGTTATAGCACGGTTAGAAGGGGACGCACGGTGAAAAAGATCACCGGTGTGTATGACATAGTCAGGCATCTCAAGTATAATAGCCTCAATGACATCTTTAAATGCTTCATAAAAGTCTGCTTCACGTTGATTGACACCCTTGTCGTTAGTG
>NZ_JBFFOH010000228.1:0-2996 GCF_041562805.1 Sulfurovum sp.
ATAGAAATATTTTTATTCTTTTATAATCGAATGTAACATGTTTGGTTACGACCTGCCTTCTTTGCTTGGTACATCGCCTGGTCAGCGCGAGTGAACATATCATCAAATGAATTATCGGTTTTACTATTTTTACTGATACCGATTGAGGTGGTTACAGAAATTTCTTTGCCTTCATATTGTACAGTCATATTTTCAATCTCTGTCCGGATCTTTTCAGCAAAATCATAAGCAGTGTCATAATCTGTTTGAGATAGAAGTATGGCAAATTCTTCTCCACCGATGCGTGCAAATATATCACTTTTTCTTATGGTTTTTTCTATGATCTTAACAAAATGTATCAATACCTGATCTCCACTTTGATGACCATAGGAATCATTGATACTTTTAAAATGATCTAGGTCAAGCAGTAAAAGTGTTAAATTCAAATTATCTCTTTGTGCTGTTTGGAAGTAATGTTTAGAGATTTCGTTAAAGAGACGTCTATTCATGATACCGGTTAAATAATCTGTAGATGCCAAGATACTTAGCGTACTGTTTTGTTCTTTTAAACTATTTTCATAATCTGTAATTTTATTGGTATATATAAGTGATAAAAAACTACCTATCATTAGACCTAAAATACTGGCGTTTATGGCTTTTTGAGAAAGCTGTAAGTCTACAAAAAAGTTTGCGGCTAGAATAATACCAACAGTAGCTACAGTATAAAATATCCCACTTTTACTATCTTTAAGCATATAAGCACCTAAAATCAAAAGATAAAACCATATGATCCTAAACTCATTTTGAGTCACAAAGATAAGTGCTGAAGTAAATGTTGCAAAGGAAATCAACAGTAGCAATTGGGCTGCTTTTTCATAATTTTCTTTAGACTGTCTTAGAAAGAAAATAAGGAGGAGAGTAAGAAAACTGTATACATAATTCACTTTAGAGTGGATAGGTCCAAGGTCATGTACCGCTAAGTCACTCATTAGCCCAAAAAGAGCAGCAAAAAAAGCGATGATAGGAAAAATAGAGTTAAGCATTTTAAATTTGAATTGGAGAAGGTCTTCATCTTCTCTAAATTTAAATCCACTGTTTAGAAAATTGTTTAGATTCATTCAGTATGCAACGTTTTATGAATAGATACCATCATTCAATTCTCCTTTCAACTATTTTTTCTTATTAATATTTTTAACGATATAACTATAGTGTAAGAATGTCAGAAAAATGTCATTTAAAGTAAAATAATGTTGTTTGTAGATCAAAATTTAAAGGAATAGGGTATATATCCGTTAACCTTATTAATATATGATATATAAAAGGATTTAAAAATGAAAAAACACAATTTTATCAGTATTACTTTGATCATCTCTGGTTTGGCATTAAATCCACTGATTGCAAACACAACAGTAAATCGTGTTACGAAGACACAAACAACAAATCAGACAATTACAGCGAGTATAGCTTCTATTCTATATAATAGGGGGATTGATGAAGATGCTGCTGAGGAGATGTCAAATAACTTTTCAGATGAAAATGAAGGGTTATTGGCAATGATGCTTCAAAATTTAGTAGATGAATGTGCCATAGTCAGTCGAGAAGAAGTTTTAGAGTATATGAGTACGGTAGCACTTCAAAGACAAAATATACATTTTGATTCATATGATCACTTGATTGCTATGGTTTCTAAAATTAAACAGAAATCTTTAGACACAAAGACATTACAAAATCTGCGTGATGTAGCAAAAAAGAATTCCTTGTTAGTCGGGTAAGATTTTTATTCTTCTTATACTTTAATGAGATTCTATCCTAGAATCTCTCTTCCATTATAAAACACACAAAAACTTTTGATACAATTATATAGGATCCAATACAGGAGATTATAAGATGATGAATAGAAGAAATAAAATAGTTTTAAAAATGAGTTTGTTTCTGGCAGGGTCAAGTATGTTAGAAGCTTCTGTAGAAAATGAAAATATGGTCACTTTACCTATAATGTACATTATACCTATGGGTCTTGTTATTCTCTTTATGATATCGGTTTTAGTTTATAGCATTCTAAAACAGAGAAAAACCCTTAAAGATAAAAATACACTTATCATTGAGCAGGAAGAAAAAATAAAGTTTTTACGTCAAACTTATGCAGAATATGAATACAAACAGACACAAAAAAACCATACAGATGAAAAAAGACTTTTAGAATTTCAGCACACTATCACTACACTGGAGGAGAAAATAAATGATGGTACTAAAAATCAGGTAGTAGCAAAACTAAAAGAGTATAAAAATAAAAGAGATCAACAGCTCAAACGTGTAAATTTAGGTTCATAAAATGAAAGATAATAAAGAACAAATAAGCGAAAATATACACAAAGCACTTATCGACACAGTATCTAAAGGTACAAATATACCAGCGATCATCAACGAAATAGACAACTATTATAAACAAGGTATCCTTGTTTATGCGGAGGGTATAAGCAGGTACAAAATAGAGATAGAAAAACTATTAAACAGCATAGAAAAAATAGTATATGACAAGGAAAAAGAAGAAACATTACTCTTAGCAGTAGAACAAGAGTTAGCTATAGAGACTAGACTGTTGGAACGACTGCAGAATGACTTTATGAAAAAACTCCATGCTATAGAAGAACTCAATACAGAGTATAAAGATGTTCTGGGTAAAACGAAGTACACAAAACGACTTAAAGTCAAAACAAGAGAACTACAAAAAGTAGAAGATGAGATCGAAGAGTTGGAACTCATACATCTTACTCACGAACTAGAGCGTATTAACTGCCTTGAAGTACTAGAACCTAAAAGACTGGAAATAGACACACTAAAAGAGAATGTAAAAGAGTTGGAATTGGAAAAAGAATATTTTACATTGACAAAATTACATCAACTTCCACAGATGGGTATTTCAAATAATACATCCAATAATGAGAATGATGTTGAAGTGGTAGATACTGACATTGTGGAAAAAGATACTTAACAATACAGGATTCTGTCATTGCTTA
>NZ_JBFFOH010000229.1:0-2994 GCF_041562805.1 Sulfurovum sp.
CAAAAGCAAAAATGCGGAGAAGATGCCAAAGGCTGAACGTAAAAAGCTGCTGGACGAACTGAATGCCAAGATGAAATATGCGGCTAAAAACCTGGAGTTCGAAGAGGCGGCACGACTCCGCGATGAGATCATGAAGATCAAAAAGCTCTAAAGACAGAAGCGAAAAAACGCGTTTTAGAGTTTATTCAACTGGTTAGTATATTTCTTCTGAAGTTTCGTTGTTCTCTCTATCGCCTCTTTAAATGACATTTCTCTCTTATCACCAGTATCTTCCAATCTATTTAAACAGATAGCCAAATTTTCTGAACGAACCAGTGCACCATACTTATTGGGGTGATAATTGGTATTGTAAAAATATTCAACATCCAAATTAAAGAGAGCGGGATTACAATACATTTTGATATCAAATGCATCTAATGACTTTTCAAGGTTTTTCACCCTCACTCTGCTCTCCATCTCCCCCAAGTCAAATTTTTCATTTTTCATGGTTACAGGATAGGTAAGGTAGAGTTTTCCATTATTTACTCTCACCAACTTCTCTATTTTCGCGTATACCTTTAGAAAATGGGATGATATCTCTTGACCTTGTTTAAAGTATGCACTATCTTTGTGATACTCTAGCGGTAATGCGACATTCACATCACCAAAACGGTTCAGACTCTTGTAGCTGTAGCCTCTCCATTTACCATCACCAGTGGACCATATCTTTTGCAAAGTATTGACAATCTCTTTTTGCGTTAGCAAGTTGTAATTAACGCCTTTCGTTTCAACCTGTTTGATCACCCCAGCCAACACTCTATCAGGTTCAGCTACCAAAACAAATTTTAGAAAATCTGTAAACGGCAGCTGCAAGAGGTAATCACGTCCCCAGCTCATCATATTATTGGAGAAAAGGTCTGTAATATTTTCACCTGTTGTGTAAAACGAAAATTCGAGAGGCATGACTACTATATCTTCTTGACCGACGTATTGTTCGAGTTTATAACAGAAATAGTCCATATTTAAACCGGCATGGGTTGCCAGGTTAAGTACTGGATACCCTGTTAGTTTCTCTATTATTTCACTATTTATCCCAAAAAGAGCATTTGAACCCCCTATAATAATGATTTTTTTAGATGACATACCTTTTGCTCTGTAATCTTTATATGTATAGGCATCATTCACCCAGTAATCAGCACCAACCGAAGCGTTGAGCTGGAATAAGAACAGTAGCAGGTAAGCAGTAAAAAAAACAGGTACCAGACCGATTGCGAGTAATACAAAGTTCTTTGCTCTCATACCATACCCTCAAAAATTAAAATACAGAAATTCACTCGGAACCGTTTGACCGAAATATAAATACAACAGAGATACAAAAATATACAGTGCGGAAAGAAAAGCATCTTTAATTTCAAGTTTATTGTCTTGCATCATCTTTATAGAGTTGCTGAAAGCAAGAACTATAATGAACCCTACAGCTACCCAACCGGACACTAAAAGCGTATCGCCAATATGCTGCATTACATCTCCATATAAGATGGCCTCAGATGAAAACAGTACCTTTATCTCGCTTTCAAGCGCTTGGGGGAAGACCATTCCACTCAGACCTAGCATGCCGCTAATCACTTTGATAACATCATCCCAAGAGTTTGCCCTGAAAAACACCCATGCTATATTGATAAAATTAAATGTTATCAGCCAAGCTAATACTCTTGGCATCTTATATGCGAGTCGTTTCCAGATTCGATGAACAACCAGAGCTGTGCCGTGCAGTAAACCCCAAAAAACGAATGTCCATCCTGCACCGTGCCAGACTCCGGCAATAACAAAAGTGATTAACAAATTAGTATAAGTTAAGAAATCACCTTCTCTATTTCCACCTAGCGGTATATACACATAGTCTTTAAGAAATCTAGACAGCGTCATATGCCATCTTCGCCAAAAGTCTTGAATATCCACTGCCTTATATGGGGAGTTAAAGTTTATAGGCAACTTGATATTGAACAGAAGTGCTGCCCCAATCGCCATATCGGTATAGCCGGAAAAATCAAAATAGAGTTGAAAAGTGTACGAAAGTGATGTCGCCCAAGCTTCAAAAAAAGTCAATACGGGTGCATGGTCGAAACCTGTCGTGGCCCAAACAGCAAAGCTGTCTGCTATCACTACTTTTTTAAAAAGACCGATCGAAAAAATAAACAGTCCCATCGCAATATGTTTGTAGTTTTTTACCAAGTTCCATCTAGATGCGAATTGAGGCATCATTTCGGCATGGTGCACAATTGGACCGGCGATAAGTTGAGGAAAAAATGTCACGAATAATGTATAGTTCAAGAAATCGTATTCGGATGTTTCACGACGATACGAATCAACTAGATAGGCAATTTGCTGAAATGTGAAAAATGAAATAGCGAGTGGCAAGGTAAATTGTAAAAGGGGGATTGAAGCGTTAGCGACTACGTTGAAATTTTCAATAAAAAAATCACTATATTTAAAATATCCAAGTAACCCTAGGTTCACAATAATACCGACAAAAAGCAGTGACTTTTTATGGATTTTGGACTCATGTACATCATCGTTTAATGCGCCGCCGATAACATAGTTAAATAGAATTGAAAAAAGAAGTATTGGCAAATATTGAATATTCCACCATGCATAAAAGAACAGTGATGCAAAAACCAAAAAGCCTTTTGCCGCAAGTACTAACCGTCGTTGTAATAAGAGAAAATAAATAAAGAAGCTAAGAGGCAGAAAAATAAATATATATTCGTAGCTATTAAATAACAATTTTTCTGACCTCACATATTATTTTAAAACATTCACACCTTGCATAGTTATCTCTTTTTTGTTGCCCAGCTCATATAGAACCAGATCAACCCTATCAGTGACAACAGAATAATCGGTGCCAGGTACGGTTTGTCTGCTACCACTTCGTAACCGTGCACAATCATATTTCCGGCCAGATAACTGCCAAATCCGACAACAACGACCCAGATCAATGATGCTAACAGATTATGG
>NZ_JBFFOH010000230.1:0-2982 GCF_041562805.1 Sulfurovum sp.
AAGGTACCTTCTGTCGGACTTGCTTTACCCACTCTTACAGGTTCGCTTCGACCTATATCCCAAAGTCTTGCCATGGATGTAAGTGCGAGATCATCGACAAATGGTTCTTCTGAAAGTGTACTTTGGGGATCAGTTGCTTCTTCATATTTTGTGATGGCCTGTGAAACCTTTGAAGAGATAAAAGGACTCATTTGAACGGCAACAAGTTCTATAGCATCGCGTGGATGTACACCATGTATGACCCTGTGTGTCACACGAGCGAAGAATTCTCCTCCACTAAGTGCATCTTCACTGGTATGTGTAAACATAGCTTTTCTAGCTACGCTTGCCAAAGTCTCTTCATCATCATAATACCCATGGGCTGCCACATGTCGGATCGCCATTGCGTTTGATATGCCTCCAAGTTCATCCACTGTTTTCCCTGCTTGAACCTGTGCAAACGTTTCACGTGTCATGGTACATATCCAGGAACCCCAGTTGTTCGTCAATCTATTCATCCAATGTGGAATGAGTGCTGCAACATCAAAATCTCTTGGCGGGTCAGCAGTGGCCGCTAAATGTTCGAGTACTAAAATATTATAGTCACCATAGTCTGTTGTTCCACCTGCTTTCTTCCCTGGATGGTAATTACGTTCACCCCATCCTATGCCATGAGTTTGTCCACCCATCATCTCACCAGGACTCATGAATTTTTTTATGGATTTCTCTCCATACGCCTTAAATATCTTCTGTGCATCATATTCATAGTGACTTCCTAAACACAGTGCATCACCTACCAATGCACCGAAAAATGCACCTTTTATCGCTTCTTGTTTTGTTCTTTGATTCATAGTTATTCCTTCAATCTCTCAAATATAACCAAACAAACTTTATATACCTTGTGTATACTTATATTATTAATGTGCAAAAGGACAATAATGCAAGACTTCTTAACATTTCAGACATTCATTACTCCTACTCTTCTTATAATTATGTATTATATAGGTGCTCTTATTATTCCTTTGCTGAGTTGGTACTTTGTACGTTGGATTAAAAAAGTATATTTATCTGAAAAGGTAAAAACATCAGTAGTGATACATACTACTGCTAGACAACGTCTCATTATATTTACGATCTTTTTTCTCTGTTTTATCTGTATGGAAATACTCTGGAGAGTGATGTTTGAATTCTTTATCGCTTATTTTGATATGCATGACGCACTCATGAAATTAACTTAAGTAAAAGTAGTATACTATATATCTAAATAAGTTTTATTGTCATTCAGGAGGGTTATTATCAAAAGATACATCGTTATTTTATCCTTATTAGTGTCTTTCTCTAAAGCCAATACCAACAGTACCATACAAAATGAATCAAACTACATAGATCAAACACATAAAATACTTTCTGAAACAATTGTCAATTGGTCTGATATCATAGATACAATGGTGAGTGATTGGATAAAAAAGTATGAAACTAATACCACTACAGACGATAATGAAACAAATATAACGTCTACTGTAAATAATGAAGCAAACATATCTACTATAGACAATAATGATACGAATAGAAGTACTGCAGACAATAACGAAATAAATATAACTATTGATGAAAGCAATGAAACGAATTCAACTACAATTTTGACCACTCAACCTATACTCAGTACAGCTACTGCAACGATTATACCTATGACTAATACTCCTGCAGTATCCAATGTTCCAGGGAATACATTGGAAGACCGAGTAAGCTCCGCAGATGCTTTTTTTCAAAATGACAAGTACCTTGATGAGACAGAAAATACCTATATCCGTATTCGTGCAGAGAGTTTTTTACAATCAAAAGACTCTCATGATTATGATCTGACACTTCGTGCACAGATGCCATTTAAAAAAAGTAGGAAACATCTTAAAATTTTTGTTGAAAATTTCACTGCAGATAATGCAAATGACATATTACAGGATAAAAAAGATGATGATAACTCACCTGATATAGGTCTGCATTATTTCAAACCACTAAAAATAATAAACTCTAGATATTCAATGGGTTTAAGTGGTATAGACCCTTTTGTTAAAGCCAAATTTAATATGCCTATCAAAACAGATAAGTGGTTGATAGAAATGGTTCAGTTGTTTCAATACTCTACAGATGATAAATTTGAAGAAGATACAAATATTTACTTTGACAAAGAAGTAGGAAAAAAATCACTTCTTAGAATACAATTACATAGAAGTACTCAAGAAGAGATTGCCGGTATGAACTATGCTCTTTCACTGATATACTACCAGAGTCTAAAAAAACATACTGGATTTGGATTTGGTCAATCGTTTTATGGTAATACAAAGTATGAGTATACAGTCGACAACAGTATTGATCCTCTTCAAACAAAACAGTTTGGCGGTATAAATACTTATATTACCTCAGTAAGTTGGAGAACAAATATTTGGCGTAAATGGTTTTTTGCTGAAGTGCGCCCTTCTGTAAGTTTTGAGAAACAATATGACTATGATCCAAACTACAGAGTTCGTGTCTTTTTTGACTTTTATTTTGGTAGATTTAATTAAATTTACACAAATAAGACAATTTTTATCCTATTTAATTTTATTTGTGCTATAATGCCATCATCAAAACATAAAAAGGAAATAAAATGCCAAAAATTAACAAATACGTAGACATCTCTGAAGTAGAAAGAGAAGCAAAAAAAGATCTTATCGACAGACACTCTCCATTTATCCACTGTGCAGACACAGCAACTGCTGGTGAGCCATTTGAAGTAACAGTAAAAATGGGTAACGAATATACTCACCCAGATGATTTTGATCACTACATTGAATCTGTAACACTTTTCAACGGTGAGACTCAATTAGCAAAAGCTTCTTATGTTCCAGGAACTCTTGGTAACACTAAAGCACATAACACAACTACATTTACAATCATCCCAACAGGTAAAAAACTTAAACTTGTTGCTCATGGTTACTGTACTAAACACGGTATCTGGGAAGGTAC
>NZ_JBFFOH010000231.1:0-2919 GCF_041562805.1 Sulfurovum sp.
AAACTTTGTCACTTCATCTATCTCGATAACTGTGATACCTGCTGCAGATAATGTTTTAAATGTACCACCCGTTGAAATGATCTCCCAACCCTGACTCTCCAAACCTTTAGCAAACTCTACGATGCCTGCTTTATCACTAACACTCAATAATGCTCTCATTATTCTCTCTTTTCTATAATTTTAATAATGTCACTGCGAACGCCCTTGAAAGTGAAGCGATTCGAGAGTAGTGACGATTTTTGCTCTACTTTTTCTAAAAAAGTAGAAAAGAAACTCCAAACAGTAATAGAAATTAGACTATTATAAGTCCTGCTCAATAGTACGTGCAAACGTATTGAAGTAAATATCTTTAACTTTTTCAAGTGAAAGTTCTACATCATTCACCTTCACTGTCTCTCCACCTACTGCACCAATATTCGTTACTTTAATACCTAGTTCCATAGCCATACGAACCACAGATTCTACATTATCTTCAGTAACTTCTAAAAGTGCTCTGCTTTGTGACTCATCAAAGATATTCTTACTGTCATCTAAAGCAATTTCAGCTGCAACACCTTTGTTAGAAACTGCCGCCATTTTCGAGAGTGCTATCGCAATACCACCAACATTCACATCTTTTGCAGACTTTAAAAGTCCTTTTTTGTTCGCTTCGATCACAAGCTCCCAAAGTGCAAGTTCTGATTTATAGTCAAATGTCGGTAAAGTACCGGCTGTTTCACCATGTAATGCTTTGATATACAATGAACCACCAAACTCACCTTTAGTCTCACCCACAAGAAGGATCTGACTTCCCTCTTCCTGGAATACAGAAGGGAGTACTTTGTTTTGATCATCGTTAAGTCCTACCATTGCTATAGCAGGTGTAGGGAATACAGATACGCCATTCGTTTCATTGTAAAGTGATACGTTACCACTGACAACTGGTGTGTTAAGTTCTAAACATGCCTCTTTAATACCCTCACACCCTTGTGCAAACTGCCACATCACTTCCGGGTTTTCCGGGTTACCATAATTAAGACAGTCTGTGATAGAAAGTGGTCTGGCACCAGACATCGCGACATTACGTCCAGACTCAACCACTGCAAGTGCTGCACCCTTCATAGGATCTATGTAACAGTAACGCGGGTTACAGTCAGAACTCATTGCCAAAGCTTTTCCATTCTCTTTGATACGGATACAAGATGCATCCAGACTTCCTGGAGCTTTAGTTGTATTTGTCTGTACCATAGAGTCATACTGGTTGTATACCCATGATTTATCTGAAACCTCTATGTTTGAAAGCAGTGTTTCATACGCTTCTTGATCATCAACAGCTTTATAGCTCTCAACGGTTTTAGCATTCACTTCATCCAAGTACTTAGGTCTTGCTACAGGTCTGTCAAGTACCGGTGCCTCTTCACTCACTGGAGCAATAGGCATATCTGCACACTTTTCACCATGCCAGAAAAGTTCCATACGAGCAGTATCTGTTACTTCACCGATCACAGCAACATCCAATTCCCATTTTTCAAAAATGTCGATAATCGCTTGTTCACTTCCTTGTTTAGCACAGATAAGCATACGCTCCTGAGACTCTGAAAGCATAAAATCATATGGCATCATACCTTCTTCTCTTGCTGGTACCTGGTCAAGGTGCATGATCATCCCTGCACCTGTTTTCCCTGCCATTTCAAATGCTGAAGATGTAAGCCCTGCTGCACCCATATCTTGAATACCCACAATAAGATCTGTTTTAAACAATTCCAAACATGCTTCAAGAAGAAGTTTTTCTGTAAATGGATCACCTACCTGTACTGTAGGACGGAGTGACTTAGACTCTTCAGTGAAAGAGTCTGAACTCATTACTGCACCACCAAGACCATCACGTCCTGTTTTTGAACCTACATACATCACAGGGTTACCTATACCTGAAGCAACACCTAAGAAGATCTCATCCGACTTGACAAGTCCTAATGAAAATGCATTTACAAGAATGTTCCCATTGTAAGACTCATCAAAACTCACTTCACCACCGATCGTAGGCACACCCATACAGTTACCATAAGATCCGATACCGTCTACGACACCGCGTACAAGGTGTCTTTGGTATTTTGCAATGTCGCTGTTGCCGTTGACTGTACCAAAACGCAGAGCATTGAGGTTTGCTACAGGTCTTGCACCCATAGTAAAGATATCTCTAAGTATCCCACCTACACCTGTCGCAGCACCTTGAAAAGGCTCTATGAATGATGGGTGGTTATGGCTTTCCATTTTAAAGACAGCAGCCATCCCCTCACCGATATCGATAACACCTGCATTTTCACCTGGTCCCTGGATCACCCATGGTGCTTCTGTAGGGAAACCTCTAAGGTATTTTGTACTTGACTTGTATGAACAGTGCTCAGACCACATTGCAGAAAAAATACCTATTTCTACAATATTTGGATGACGACCATCTAAGATACGTAAAATATCGTGGTACTCTTCTTTACTAAGTTTGTGATTTTTTAAAACTTCATCTAAATCTTCAACAGGTTGTGACATTGTTTCTGTCCTTTTGGGGCTTAAAATAAGAACTATATCTTACTAAAAAAGTACTAAATAAGTGTTGAGAAGGTAGAATATGTCACTACGATTTAAAGGCTAAAGATGGATAAGATTTTACAAATGCTGGAACTGCAGCAGCAACTTAATGATGCAACAAATGGTCTGGGTTGGGAAGATGGTATAACAAAAAATGGCAAACCCATTGACTGGAAACGTTGTACTTATCTGGAGTGTGCTGAACTGATAGAAAGCTATCCTTGGAAACACTGGAAAAACATAGATGCGAAACCAGATTATGCCAACATAAAAATTGAAGCTGTAGACATTTGGCATTTTATTATGTCTCAAGGACTTGAAGATTATAAAAGAGGAGATCTTGGCAGTATTGACACA
>NZ_JBFFOH010000232.1:0-2908 GCF_041562805.1 Sulfurovum sp.
AGATACGGCTCAAAATATTCAAAAGGATATCTCTGAGGGTAAAGTAGATATGGCTGAAAATGTTGGCATCAAGATAGACAAAGAAAATATCAACATTGATCTGGAAAAAACAAAAAGTTTTGTTGAAGATCTGGGAAAGAAAATAGAAAGCTTTTTAGGTGAGATAGATAAAGCGGTAGATAATATATCTAAGAAGTAATACCCTCACAGTATATTTTAGATGAATATAGGTAAACTTCCATAAAAATATGGAACTTTATCTATGCAAAAGCTTACAGCTCTACTAGCAAGTAAAACAACTCTCAACGAAAAACAAATACAAAATATTTTAATGCTCCTGGATAAAGGAGATACTATTCCTTTCATAGCGCGTTACCGTAAGGAGCTTACCGGCGGGGCTGATGATGAGCAGTTACGTCTTTTTAACGATGTGTATCTGAGTGCGATGAGACTCTTGGAGCGTAAAGAGGAGATACTCCACATTCTTAAAGAGCGTGAACAGCTTAATGCTAAGCTGGAGTCAGAGATAGATGCTGCTCCAACTATGACAACATTAGAAGACATATACAGACCTTACAAAGAGAAGAAAAACACCAGGGCAGCTACAGCCATAAAACAAGGATTAGAACCACTTGCAAATACCCTACAGTCAGCCAAGCTAAGTAAAGAGGCTTTTATGAGTGAAGCCAAACGTTTTGTCCGTGCTGAGGTAAAAGATGTAGCACAGGCACTCAAAGGGGCTCAAGACATCGTCGCAGAGCGTTATGCTGAGATGCCCAAAGAACGTGAAGTATTACGTGATATGGTACAACGTCATGGGAGTATAGAAGTGAAAGGTACGAAAACCTTTCAAGAAAATGGAAGCTTTAAAAACTATAAATCTCACAGTGAAAAGATAGCCTACATCCCTTCCCACCGCTACTTAGCTATCAAAAGAGGAGAAAAAGAGAAAGAACTCTCTGTCAAACTAACGATAGATACAGAACGTTACCTAGATACGCTTAAACGCTATAAACTAAAAGAGTATATGGGAAGTTCTAAAACTTTGTTATTTGATGCCTATAAAGATGGTTTTAAACGTTTACTCTACCCCTCTATAGAACGTGAGGTGTCTGGACTGCTCAAAGAAAAAGCAGATGCCTCTGCTATAGAAGTATTTGGCAAGAATTTAACGCAACTTTTTATGAGCCCACCTGTAGTAGGTAAAGTACTTCTAGGTGCAGACCCTGCCTATCGTACTGGTTGTAAACTAGCAGTTATAGATGAAAATGGTACATATCTGGACCATGCCGTTATCTACCCCGTACCTCCACGAGACGAGTATGAAAAATCACGTGATGTAGTTGCTAAACTGGTTAAAAAGTACAATATTCAGGGGGTTGCCATAGGTAATGGTACCGCTTCTAATGAAACGCAAGAATTTTTTGCAAAACTGAACGCTGATGGACTTACACTTCCTTATACTGTAGTCTCTGAAGCAGGAGCATCTGTCTACTCTGCATCATCTGTAGCTGCCAAAGAATACCCGAACTTGGATGTAACTATACGTGGTGCCATATCCATCGCTGGTCGTTTGCGTGATCCTATGGCAACACTGGTAAAGATAGACCCTAAAAGCTTAGGCATAGGACAATACCAGCATGATGTTGACCAAAAGTTGTTGGAGCGTAAACTTCATGAAAATGTGGAACGTTTGGTAAACGCAGTAGGGGTAGATGTGAATTCTGCATCTGCTTCATTACTTTCAAATGTAGCGGGTCTGGGTAGCACTGTGGCAGAAAACATAGTGAAACATCGTGAGAATGTGGGTATCTTTGACTCAAAGAAGGCTTTGTTAAAGGTAAAAGGTTTAGGTGCTAAGGCATATGAACAAGCAGCTGGATTTATGCGTATACGTGGGGGTAAAAGTGTCTTTGATAATACAGGTATACACCCGGAGAGTTATGCAGTAGCCAAAGCCTTAGAAAAGTATGATGATGTGAGTGACATAAAAAGTATAGCCAAAGAGTTAGGTGTAGGTGAGATCACCTTACAAGACATCATCAAAGAGTTGGCAAAACCAGGGTTTGACCCACGTGAAGACTTGCCTGGCATTCCTTTTAAACAAGGGCTAACAGACATACATAGTCTAAGAGAAGGAAGTATCGTTTCAGGAATAGTACGAAACATCGCTGACTTTGGTGCTTTTGTGGACATAGGACTGAAAAATGACGGGATGATACATATCTCCCAGATGAGCCAAAAACGCATCGCTCATCCACTTGAAGTGTTGAGTGTCAATCAGTATTTACCTCGTGTTGAGGTGATAAGTATAGATTTGGAGAAGAATAAGGTGGGATTGAGTTTGAAAGAGGTGTAAAGGTCAATAATACACAGATAATTGTTCATCTAAAATTCCATCATTATAAAAAATTAACTTTTTTGAATATACATATGACATGAATATTACATTACATAGATATAATATATAAAACAAGTGGATAATTATAGTGAAGATCATACATTTTTCCGATACCCATCTTGGCTTTACTGATTTAGATATCACTAACGACAAGGGTGTCAATCAACGTGAAGCAGACTTTTATGAAGCATTTAAAGATGTCATTGAGGCTATTATACTTGAGATGCCTGACTATGTCATACACACTGGTGATCTTTTTCACCGTGCTTCCCCTTCTAACCGTGCTATAACCTTTGCTCTCACACAACTTAAAAGACTTGAAGAGCTAAATATACCTCTTATCATCATAGCGGGGAACCACTCAACTCCTCGTACTACTACCTCTTCACCTATCTTAGAAGCACTAAGTACTTTAGACAATGTTAAAGCAGTTTTTGAACAGGGTTATGAGATGCTGATGTTTAATGACATTGTATTTCATGCTATGCCTCATATCAATGATGAACG
>NZ_JBFFOH010000233.1:0-2891 GCF_041562805.1 Sulfurovum sp.
ACTGATTTAACACAGCAGCAATGTGATGTGATCGCTCAGAAGCTTAACAGTCGACCACGTAAACGTCTTAACTTCAGAACGCCAGAGGAATGCTACTATGGTTAGTGACTACATTTGTCGCAGTTCAAACTTGACACTAAGTGTTTTCATAGCACAAGTAGTAGCAATATGCATACAGGAATAAATAGCCCCAGTGATAACCATAAGCCTTTTCTCATTAGGTTACCCATTGGCTTTGGTTCACTTACCTTAAATGCGCGAGCAATGACAATTGCAATAAACCAGATTATAGGAATTATTGGCGACTTAAATAACAACTCCTCAGTTTGTGTCATTTCCCGATTGAAGTCATCGGCCTGGATCGCTGCACCTGCCATGATAAAGAATGAAAATATAAATAATATGACGCATGGTATAAGAGCGTAAGTTGATAATAGCCATAAATGTGGTCGGTTATTCATATTACACATAACGCCCAACTAAGCCGACCGCCGTAGCGGGGGTTGATTTTGTGCTATTCAGCACAAAACAAGCGCCGCGGAGGCGGGTCGGCTTGAGTGCCGTGTTAGAGGTTTTACTGAGTTTCACAACTTCCACTTTCTAGCGACTCAAGTATGTCTGCCACAGCGTCTTTATAAACAACTTCAGTTCCTTCTTCTAGAGCCTCTTTCCATTTCACGTATTCTTTGTGAAATGGTAAATATGGATACCTTTCAGCTGTTAATTTGATTACGCTTTTATCTAAGCTTTCTTTCGATAATGCCAAATACGGCAAAATTTTCACCTTCCCTTCGGTTGTAACTTTTTTCATTTTCACATTAAATACCGATACGTGGTAAACAGGGCCATATTTATCAGTTATGTCAATGCTGTTTATAAGTATTTCAGACCCATCCTCACCGCAACGAGTCTTATACGACCACATTTGGTGATATCTATATTCTTGTCCATAAGCAACTGAGATATAAAGAAATACAATAACTGTTAGTATGTACCTCATATTTACCTCTAACGCAAAACTAAGCCGACCGCCGTAGCGGCATGAATTTTGTGCTATTTAAGCACATAAATTTGTGCCGCGGAGGTGGGTCGGCTTGAGTGCATTGTTATAAGCTTTTTCACTCCATCCAGTCTGGTCCTTCACCTTCTGGACCATACCATGCCCAATCAATGAGTGTTTCAGCAAAGTATGCTTTGTTGAACGAGCCATAAAAATCACCGCTTAGAATTGCCAGGTTGTAGTTATCTTCTTTGCTATTTCCGCTTGGACATACATTATTAGAACAGATTAAAGTGCCATTCTTCGAACCAAACCCAACTATTAATGCTAGGTACTCATACAACTTTCCATCTGAATCTTGTACGAGTGCTGGAGTCTGAACTGTGATCCCAAACTCAGACTCAGCTTCTTTCCATGCTGAGATGATTAATAAATCTTCGCTATTCATGTTTTTGCTTATAACGCCTAGCTAAGCAGACCGCTGGAGCGGTGCGTATTTTGTGCGATTTTGCACAAAATATGTGCCGCGGAAGTGGGTCGGCTTGAGCGCATTGTTATATTTAATCATCACTTAAATCATATAAATTGACAGGATTTAATAGCTCTAATATTGACACCAGTGTATTATTAAATGATTCGTAATAATCATCGTTATCCTCAACACTGTATTCTTTGTTTTCAAAACGGTCTTTTAATTTACTCAACTCCGTTTTATATTTTGACTCAAATTGCTTTTCTGTTAGCTCTTTAGAGTCAGAGAGCATACTTTGAAGGGCGTCTCTTTCACCCTTGTCAGCATTATCTCCATCCCATGGAGATATGTCGTTATTTAATAGGAAATACAACTTTCTTTCTATTATTTGACTTAATCTAATACTCCCTACGTAATTTTTATCCATCTCTATGCTATTTCCAATTTAAATATAACGCTCTGTTAAGCCGACCGCCGTAGCGGGGCTTGTGTTTGTGCTACACAGCACAAACCAAGTGTCGCGGAGGTGGGTCGGCTTGAACTGATTGTTAGAGGTTTTGTTGATTTTCACTATGCTCTACCTCTATAGGCTTAACCTTACTGTAAATAAATAACCCCAGATTTAGGACAAGCCCTAGCAAAACGGCCTGTATGGCAAGAATGATTGGGATAATAATTATTGCGGTGATTCTGTTGGTATTTTCACTCATGCCACCAACATCAAGTAGTACAAATGGAATAATAACCAATCCCATTCCGATGAAGTAACCAAAAAAGGTGATCTTCATAATGCTGGTAAATGGTAGTTTGCTGTTAGTGACTGTTATTTTCATTATTTACCTCTAACAGTTATATTAACGAGACCTCATGTCTCGTTATACATTTTTATGTGTTTATCGCCCTTCACCTAATGACTCCAAGCTTCCAGATTGAATATTGATTGAAAACCACCAATCAAGCCAACCGCTCATATAGACCGTCCCCATAACTGCTACATCATGGCCTCTATTTTTACCAATGTAATTGAAGTAACAATCTTTTGGCTCTGATATCTGGCATATTTCATTGCCCTCAACACTAAATATGGTGATTAGCATTGGTTTTTTGATCTGGCCTGAGAGTGCAACCACAACATTATTATCTTTATCAAACAGGGCTTGATGAAGGTGCTGCACTTCAATAACTACGACTGTGCCGCCTAAATCCCAAGTAGCCACATTGTCTTTAGTCAGAATTTCCATGATTTACACATAACGTTCTAGCTAAACCGACCGCTGTAGCGGTGCGTATTTTGTGCGATTTTGCACAAAATATGTGCCGCGGAAGTGGGTCGGTTTGAGCGCATTGTTATGCTCACCACCTTCGACATGGTGCACCTATATTTGTCACAAAGAGACATAATGCGTGAACAAGCGCATA
>NZ_JBFFOH010000234.1:0-2835 GCF_041562805.1 Sulfurovum sp.
CATGTTCCAGTATAAGAACCACCTTAGAGAGTACCAGTGCACCCATCAATACCATAGATATATCATTGATTTTTATATGGTACTCCGCCAATACGAGGTATTTGATCAACATCATACTTGCTAGCCAAGAAGCAAAATACACTCCCAATACTATGATGACCTTAACCTCATTAAGTATTTTCCCCATCATAAATTCTCCTACTTTGTTTTTAAGACAAATTATTATATTTCATTTTTATCGACTTAAGCACATAAGATCCAATGAAAAATTTAGCGTGCTAAATGATAGTTTACTATATCCAAGAAAATAATCATTTATAGATTTATTCTTCAAACTTGTGCTAATCTCTGATGTGCTTTCATTTTTTTTTGAGTTGAGTAAAACTTGTAATTTAACATATTTTATAAGTTTTAGTTTTATAATACAACGATGCTAACCAGTCGATCGTCTTTTCAGCGTCGACTGAATTAGTCATTTTATTTGAGATACATCTGTGCTTTTGGATGTACAACCCACCGCTCGCTTCAATACGAATAATAACACGTATTCTATTTAATCATTTCTGCTTTCGGTGCTGTCCACGTCTTCATCTTTTCAAGATTAGGCTGGTAAATCCTCATAATAACGTCGATTCCCATATCCTTACGGGTGATAGGCAGCCAGTTCTCTGCCGGTACGCCTGCAGGTTTTTCAGCCGCGATGTGGATTTCAATGCCACCTTCTTTGTTAAGCTTCATCCCGGCATTCTGACCGACACTGTATTTATTTTCCTTGTTCGGGATGAAGAAACCCTGTTTCGTGTCATAAAGAGTCGCTGACCAGAATGCAATTGCAGGTGGAAGTTCGTCCTTGCTCATACGGATCACGTAATCGTGCATGGCATTCATCGGCTTACCATCTGTTGTACCGATCCCCGGATACATTGCCTCGGAGGCAGGTTGACCAAGTGGACCTACCACCGATTGAAGTACCATCGTGTCAATGTCCATTTGCCCCTTTGGATGGAACAGCTTGTATGTGAATGGCTTTGCTTTTTCCGGATCATTCCAGATATCACCCTGTTCTGCTGCGATCTTTGCAGCTACTGCTGAAAGCTGCTTTCCATCCAGTACCGGAACTTTAGAGGCATCATACTGCTTCCCAGGCTCAACACCAGCGGTCTTCAGTGCCGCCAGTGCCGCCTGGTCCATTTCATTGTTCTTATCAAAAGTGGTGTGATTGAAGACAAATTGCATGACCTCCTGAAAGTTGTTGGAAAATACCATCTGGTCGTTGCCATACTTCGGCATCTTCACAGGCTCTACAGGCTTTGCCGGCTTACCTTGGAACTCTGAGAGTGTCTGAAGTTTCACTTGGCTGATCGCGTCCATATTGGCTTTGAACTTTGCTGGGTCGTTTGCTTCAGGCATGACGCGTAAAAATGCTGTCGCGAAATCGCCGGACATCTGTATAATCTCATCTACGCCTTCAACCGGCTCACCATTGTAGCCTTCGGTGCGGGCAGAGTAGAAGAGCATGGTTTTTGCTTGTTTAAAATCGCCCTTGGAGGTAGCGAGGGGGATGTTACAGTAATGATCCAATGCAGAGGTTTCGAGTGAAACAAACCTGGAATCAAAAGCTGGGTATTGAATAACCACTGGGTCTTTACGTAGATCCAGCATGGAAAGAACGTAGAGTGTGTCATTGTTTGGTCGTGGGATTGCTCTCACAGATGCATCCATCAATCCCTTTGGATAGTGGGTCTCGTTCCATGACCCGGTGGCAAATGGATTCTTGGGTTGGACAACAAAGTTATTCAGAGTATTAAAGAGGGCAACATATTGGTAGGAACGTTTGACGAGTTCGGTCATTTCGGCATCGTTGGTCTCCGATGCATCAACAGTATTGAGAAATACTACAGAGCAAATTGCAAGTATTTTAGTGATTATTTTCTTTGTTCTCATCATGATTAGTCTCCTTTTTTCATGAATGCTGGGTTATTGAATGTGGATTCAATGACAAATAACTTTTTATTAGTAGTTCACTGAAAAGTATATCACAATAAATTATCTGTGGAAAAAGGTCAAGGTTTCAAGACTAAATTTTTCATTGGATCTTATGTGCTTAAGTCGATAAAAATGAAATATAATAATTTGTCTTAAAAACAAAGTAGGAGAATTTATGATGGGGAAAATACTTAATGAGGCTAAGGTCATCATAGTATTGGGAGTGTATTTTGCTTCTTGGCTAGCAAGTATGATGTTGATCAAATACCTCGTATTAGCAGGGTACCATATAAAATCAATGATATATCTATGATATTGATGGGTTCACTGGTACTCTCTAAGGTGGTTCTTATACTGAAACATGAAGTCTTTATAACGTTTTGAGTACAATAGTTGAGTACTAAAAAAAAAGGGTAAGAAGTAATGAAAAAAATATTGATTTACCTTGTATTATTCTCCATACTTTTTGCCCAAGATCATGTTCCCTACGTGGGAGATAAAGCATGTGTACAGTGTCATCATAAAGAGACACAAGAGTGGAAAGGTTCACATCATGACTTGGCAATGAAAGAGGCCAATGATGACACTGTAGTTGGTGATTTCAACAATGTTACTTTTGAACTGCATGGCGTCAAAAGCAGTTTCTATAAAAAAGATGGAAAATTTTTCATCCAAACAGATGGGGAAGATGGAAAATTGCATGAATATGAGGTCAACTATACATTTGGTGTCTACCCACTTCAACAGTATCTGTTAAAATTTGCAGATGGAAAATATCAGGTACTGGATATCGCCTGGGACAGTCGGTCTAAAGAAGAAGGCGGGCAGCGTTGGTTCCATATCCATCAA
>NZ_JBFFOH010000235.1:0-2832 GCF_041562805.1 Sulfurovum sp.
ATAGGAGTGTCCTGTTACGGAAGTATACGTAAAGCTAAAGAAGCACAGGAAGAAGGTGCTGACTATGTTGCTTTTGGTTCCTTCTTCCCTTCTCCTACCAAACCACATTCAGGTGTTATATCTATTAATGTGCTACATAAGGCCAAAGAGGCAGTAGAGATACCTGTGTGTGCCATAGGTGGTATTAGCCAGACCAATATAGGGCAGATTACAGCTACACAGACTGATATGATCTCAGTGGTGAGTGCAGCATTTGAAGGGGATATTCAACAGAATGTCTCTAATTTAATTAAAGGAATGAAAATATGAAATTAAAACTTGCTATTGAATGGTTCTTGAACCCTGATCACCTTCCCTTTATTGTAGGTATGTCCGAAGGAATATTTGAAAAATATGATATTGAGCTTGAACTCATAGTACCTGATGAACACTATGATGGACTGGATGAACTTCTCACTGGAAATATAGAGTTTGCGACCAATGAACCCTTGCACCTTATTGAGCAGTTTGATAAAAGGTTCCTTTCTTTAGGGAGTTATTTTGAAACTAAGGGTGGTGTGCTGTTTAAAAAAGACTCCTATCAAAAAGTCCAAAATGGAGGAAATATTACGGTGACCACACCTGTTTCAAATGCTATAACAAATACGATTGGGTTTGAGATCATCCGACGTTACTTTGCTAAAGATGGCATCATTGTCACAGAAGATCAGGTTAACTTTGAGCCTAATGGATTTGAACATATCAAATACATGAAAGAGGGAGCAGATGCAGGGTGGCTCTACTTTTATAACTTTGAAGGAGTAGAAGCGCAACATGAAGGATTGGATGTTCTCTATCTTGATGCTGAAAATACTGGATTTGCAAACTTTAGTGCCTTAGATATTTTTGTCAACAAAAAGTTTTATACAACAAATACTGATATCTGTCATAATTTTGATAAAGCTGTAAAAGAGTCTATTGTATTTATGGATGATAATCCTGATAAGGCTATGGAATATTATTATGCCTATACGAAAGAAGAAAAATCGGCATTAATGGATGATATACTCAAAGCTACTCTTGAGTGTTTTGATGCTACATTTACATCAGACTATGAAAAATCTTTGCCGATTTTACAATTTTTTAGAGAGATAGGTATTACTTCTTTGGATGATACTACTTTCAAAACAGCATTTTTGAACTAAAGGAATATTATGCAAATCGCCGTCTCTTCTTGTCTACTTGGTGAACGTATCCGTTTTGACGGTGGGCACAAACATAACCGTTTCATTACCGATGATCTTGGAGAATTTGCCGAGTTTGTACCTTTCTGCCCAGAACATTTGGCATTTGGTACTCCTAGACCAACCATTAGACTTGTTCATGAGAAAGATGGGATAGAAGTTCATCCAAGTAAAACAGATGATAATCTCACTGAAGAACTTTTAGCTACAAGTAATGCTGAACTCACACGTCTTAAAGCTGCACCTATTCGTGGAATCATCTTCAAATCAAAATCTCCCAGTTGTGGACTGGGTAGTGCATTGGTCTATAGAACCAACGGCTATGCAGAGGGGAAGGACGATGGTATATTTGCCAAACTTTGCAGAGAGCATTTTCATCTTTTACCTATGGAAGAGGAGGGCAGATTAAATGACCCTTGGCTGCGTGAAAATTTTGTGATGCAGCTTTTTGCCTATGATGATTTTGAAAACTTTAAGGCTTCACAACCAAGCATGAAAAATTTGGTTGATTTTCATCAGGCATATAAATTTATGCTTCAGGCAAAAGATGAAGTGATGTATAGGAAGTTAGGACAGATTGTAGGTAACCATGACAAACTCTCATTTGCTAATATATTGAAAAAATATGAATACATTTTTAAGACAATTATCGCTGAAAAAAGTTCCATTGGCAAAAATAGAAATGTCCTTGAGCACATGGCAGGCTTTGCTAAGGATAAAATCTCCAAGATAGAAAAAGAGATGCTCCATGAGCAGATACGAGACTATGCAAACAAAATAGTCCCACTGATAGCACCGCTAAGTAGACTTCATATGTTTGCCAAATCGCATAATATAGAGTATTTATTGAATCAAAAATTCTTGCATCCTTACCCAAAAGAGCTTGCATTGCGATCCGACATAAAAGGTGGAAAATGAAACGTATTACCATATTATTGCTAGGTTGTGCATTCTCTCTTATGGCAGAAGAGCAAAGACCTTCGTTGCTTGAGCAAATTGCACAACCCAAAGTGACTTTTCAAAGTGACTTTCTTTCTGATGCAAAATTTGAAGGTTATGAAGGTAGCATCAGAACATCTAAGCAAAAGATACAAATAAACAATGGCTTTGGCGGTATTAGTTACAGCCGCTGGGATTTTGACTGGGATCAGGAAAATGACCTGCCTTTTTATAGAGGAAAAACACCCATTAAGTCTATGCAGAGTTTTAAGATCAACGCTAACCTGCCAGTACCGATCAACGATAAATGGTTCATGCTCAACTCAATCAACGTAAATGCAACATTTGAAAAAGAGATGAATGATGCTTTCGGTGCCGGTATCTTTAGTTTCTTCTCTTATAAACTAGATGATGAACATACCTTTCAATTGGGTGCTTTTGCTAATTATCATCCTGTAAAGTCACTTGTGTTACCAGTCTTGGGTTACACATATCGGCTACGTGAAGATGATGGACTCACGATGGTACTTGGATTTCCAAGAACCTATATTGGCTACTATCTCAGCCCTGATCTCCTACTCAATGCCGGTATGATCTATTCGCAAGCTGTTATACGCCTTGCAGATGACAGCGGAATAGAACCAGAAGGATATAGTGAGGCAAAAGATTA
>NZ_JBFFOH010000236.1:0-2822 GCF_041562805.1 Sulfurovum sp.
CAGTCTGGACGGACCGCAGCCCTATAACGATGTCAGACGCGTTACCCACAGCGGCGAAGGAAGCTACCAACAGGTCTTCGAAAACCTGCAGCGGCTCGAAGCAGACGGCCTGCTGCCCTACTTCGGCGGCGTGCTCAGCGTAGCAGACCCCGACATCGCTCCCGAGACCTATCTTGACTGGGTCAAGACCCTTCCAAAAAAAGACGTGAGCATCCTCTGGCCGATACACTACAACCATGACAACCCGCCGCAGCACGACTACGGCGCATGGTATGCCAAACTTTTCACTCTCTGGAGCGAAGCGGACGACCCGACCATCCGGATTCGCATCTTCCGCGATGCCATTAAACTGCTGCTTGGCAGCACACACCACGGCGACGGCGTCGGCGGCGACCGCCTGAGCAGTCTGGTCGTTGACAGCGACGGGCAGTATGAGCGCCACGACTACCTGCGCTATTTTACGGACGGCGCCGTACGGACCGACTTTAATGTTTTCGAGCACAGCATGGAAACGGCTGCAGACGATGCCGTCATTAAGCAGTGCCGAGACCTCCACGCCGTACTGCCCGAAGAGTGCGCCGCATGCACCCACAGCGAACTTTGCGGCGGCGGTTTTATCGCCAACCGTCTTGGCGGCACAACCCTCGACTTTACCCGTAAATCGGTCATGTGCGACGACCACCGCCGCTTCTACGACACAGTCCGCAGCTATGTCGATGACGCCGCAACGTTTTAATCAGTTACTATCATAACGCCGACATTTGTTTCCAATACTCTTATTGTATTTCTTGTATGATACAGACGTTTTAAAATATGTGTTTATATTTATGGAAGATAGGCATGATCTGTTATGTTGTAGAATGCATTTCCACATACAACGTGGGAACGAGAAAAATACACAATTAATGTATAATTGATCATAATGAGAAAGAGAGGTATTTTATGTCTATCGTCTTGAGACTCCAAAAAAAATGCATTGATAAAGATGAAGATTTGCAAAACCTTCTTAGAGAAGCATTGGTTATCAGTAAAAAACTAAAACTAGGAGATTTTGAAGAGTGGATCAATTGTGAGTTGAAAGGCTATCAAGGAAAAGAAATTCCATCTTATAGGCAGGTTCAAACAGATCTAAAGTTTTGGAACCCTTATCAGGGGTGGATACCGGCCATAGTTCAAGACAAAAAAATTGCTAAACTTTTCTCTCAAACTAACATAGGTCAACCGATAGGTGAGTTAGAAAATCTTTCTAAAAATGGCAGTAATAACTTAGAAATCAATTTACAACAGAATCAAAAAGCTTCAATCATGAAGTTTTTCGATACAAATTTGAAGCCAAGGCAATCTGTCGCTAATGTACAGATTTATGGTATTATTAATCAAGTAAGAAACATGCTTTTGGACTGGACTTTGCAATTAGAAGAGGATGGCATTTTGGGTAATGATGATTTAATTTTTTCAGAAGGTGAAAAAAAAGCTGCACAGAACATCCATATAGAAAGCTTTAATGGAGTTATGGGCAATGTAAACAAGCTCGGTAACTTATCTACAGGAGCCAATTCGACAAATGTCTATAACGAAAATACCATCAGTAGTGAGATCGATAAGCTGATTGTAGAAGTTCAAAAGCTAGGCTTGCCTGATCAAAACAATGTCATTCGTGATTTAGAAGCATCAAAAGAAAATCCTGAAAAAGCGAAAACGGTCTTAGGTAGCCTGTTGTCACGAGGTGCCGAAGTTGCTTCTATAAGTTCTGCAGTTATCAGTTTATTATCATTATTGAACTAATAAACTATGAGCGATCGAAAATACATTCATATTGAAAACTTTCATGGAATCATGGGAAATGTTGAAAAAATTGATAATTTTTCCACTGGCAATAATACACATAATATATCTTGCAAAAATACGAAAGCTGAGCTTGTACCATCAGAACAAGAAGTAAACCCCGCAAATGAGACGTCAATTGAAAGAATACAAATCGTGCTCGGTGAAGAAAACGAAATTTCTGATCAAGAAGACTTCCAAAATAAAGTTCAAAAAGTTATTCAATGCAAATTGAATGGAACACTTTTCCAGATAGATATAAAGTCAACACGACATTTTCAGAGTTATAAAGAGGCAAAGAACCTTGAGGTTGAAAACCATTTTCATAGAGAATTCCTCTCCAACAACAAACGAATATCTAAATGTGAAAAAGTTCTTAACAATGCTTTCGTTACAATTATGGATCTATTCGGAAATGACGAAAGTGTCCTGATTTTTCAGGGTCTCATAGAGTATTATAAAAGAGAAAAGTATTCAGCTCTAAACAAAGTATCCTTCGGGTTTGTTGACAAAGAATTCTACTGTTTCACCCGATTCAATGACGAGAATATGGCTGAACTGGAAATAATTGTGAACAAAGAAATGAACATACCATACTCATTTGTGGATTTTCATACTGGATTTGACATACATGATCTACCATATCCTACGAAATATACAAAAGCAATCCCAGCTATATTGATTGAAATGGATCGGGTAAGAATAGCTTTAGGTGACTTAAAAAGCTACATAAATTCTAAGATTGGGAACTAGTACCTCTATCAGATCTAAGATTCCTCATACCCACGTAAAACGTTAGACCAGCGTAAAAGACATCCCTCTCAAAATATCTATCAATCTGAAACTTCCTAACCACCTTTTTTTAATAAGATAGATTTAGTCCTATTTGGAATATAGTTGTTTTATAGCTACAAAAAAGGAGCAGTTATGGCACAGAAAGATGTTGACCAGTTTGTCTCCCAGGAGTACAAGCTCGGGTTTACCGTGGATGTCGAAGA
>NZ_JBFFOH010000237.1:0-2815 GCF_041562805.1 Sulfurovum sp.
CACGGAAACAAACCGTTACTTTTGTATCCAGAATAGAATGCATAGATATTTTTATGTTTGATAGCATTAAAACAGTCATTATGATATGTGAGAAATGAATTGCCAACAACAGCCAAATCACTTTTTTGAGTTATGGGTTTATTGCATTCATGACAGAGAAAGTGTTTTCTTTCCATGTTTAACTTTTTCCTTTACGCTAGTATGTTATGTGTCTCTATTCTCTGTTCTTCTGTCTTTTCCATTGAATGTTGTAGATGATAGATTTCTGAAGTCTTTCGCAAGACTGACACCTGCCATTTTCTCAAATTCATCAAAATCTGTACTGTTAACGGTGAATGATATCTCCGTTACATGGATCATATTCCATTTCTCGGCAAATACTTCTTTTTGGAAGGATACATGCGCAGAAATAGGATCATTATCTTCTTCTGATGTATCATCATAGAAGAATCTTACAAACTTGGGTATAAGTTCCAATTCTTTTATTTGGTCTATCTTATCTTTTTTTGCTTTGGCAACTTGATGCTTACCTGCATGTAGATCCTCACAACCAAAAAATCTTCCAGTCAATATTCGCTTAAAAGTTCTGCCTGGAGGATCAGGAATATACTCTTCTTTTTGCTTTTTACCAAATAGTTTTTTAAATATTTCTATCATATTGTCATCTCCATCTTCTGAATTATACACTATCTCTTTAAAAGGTGAGGAGAATTATATACGATGTGTGACATTTTTATGACAATTTTACTCTATACTTCTCTCGTCAGAAGAAATTTAAGGGATAAAAATGAAAAGAGCTGGGTTCACTATGGTAGAACTACTATTTGTTATTGTTGTCATCGGAGTTATATCTGCAGTTGCCATTACAAAACTATCTACTACGCGTAATGATGCAAAGATATCAATAGAACTTGCTAATATGATTATCTGTGTTAAAGATCTTGGTGCTCAGTATGCTGCTAGAAAAGCTTTTGATGCATGGGGATCACCAGCATGTGTTGCTACTTATGATAATGGTAATGGCTGTTTGATAAATCAGCCTCAGGAAGATGGAACAGTTAATGTCATTGCAAATACCCAAAATATAGAACCTTGGTGTACCGAAGTACAAACTATAGCAAAGGCAGAAGGTCTAATTGCCAGATTCACTTTTAATAAAGAAAGCGTAACTCGATAAAGGTCTATCATTGACCTTTTTCTACAATTATTACTTTCTTTTTCCAAATGATTTTATATAAGATTGATTTAATTCAATATCCAATATAATAGATTTTTCAAAGATGTATTTAAATATTATTTATTGTGCCAAACTTGTTGTGAAACAGGGACGGAAAGCCATGGGTCTTAACTATTAAGATCGCCAGGTTGCTAAATACTAATACAAATGTGTTATGTATCGTTCTTTTTACTCTACTCGTTTATCCATTAATTTTATTTAATCCTAAAAACTCAACACCTAGAATGGGGGATTATTATGTACGCAAGAACTGAGACGATAGAAGAAGAAAACTTAGACTGGGAAATGAATCCTGCCACAATGCTAAGAAAGATGGATGTGAAGGTAACAGAAGCAGTAATGCCTTCTATGTCTCAAGAGAAAAAAAAGTTCAATTTAAAAAAATTGACTCATTTTTTAAATGCAAATCCAGAACTCTCTTTACTTTTTAGTATAGTAAGTCTTCCCTATACTGTGGGATTTTTTATTAGCTACTTTTTATTTTATTACTATGGGGGTATGTCGATAGAAAGTTTCCTTAATATAGAGAAGGGGAGTATCCACATTGAGTTTTGGTCTATTGGTGCGTATATATTTATTACAGCCGGAGTGATATGGGCTGCTTTAGTTCCTTAGTAAAATTAAAAAATAATTGATCTTTCCTCCCTATTGTCATTATCGGGATTCACTTCCTTGATGACAATGTTTCAAGGTTTCTAAGTTATTTCCATCACTACTAAAATTACCTCTTGCTTATTCAAGATTAGTGTATTTAGCCCTTAAGCTTTATTATCCTAAAATGTATGATAGTTTTGGATCTATAAAAAATATTATCATTACAAAGGAGAATTTTTATGAAAAAAATAAACAGTGTTTCCAGTTTACTTATGGGGTCATTACTTGTAGGAAATATTGCATATGCAGATTTTGCGGATGGACTTGTAGGTGGTTTAGTCGGAGGTGCAGTGGGTTCAGTGATCACCAATGAAGTCTACAAGAGTAATCAACCACAGCCTGCACCTGCAGCAAATCAGCAGCAGAAACAAGCGAAGCAACAAACAAGATATGTGGCGCCACAAAACACTGATCAAATGAAGATCCAAAAAGCATTGGCAAGTTTAGGTTTTTATCGTGGAAAGCTCGATGGTGAAGTTAACTCTTTTGAGACACGCTCAGCAATCAGAGAGATGAACAAGGCATATGAGATAAGCGATAATGCTTCTCTAAAACCTGAGGCAAAAGATGCTTTGATCTTTTTAGGCACACTTTTTGAGTTTGACAGATACCTTATATCTAGTGACACTGATAAACGAAGTAAAGGCAAAAAGATACAAACAGCTCTCAAGATACACGGTTTTTATTTTTCTAAGATCGATGGTGTAGTCGGTAGTGGTACACGTAATTCCATTGCACAATATAAAGCTTCTAAAGGTTTATCTTCTGGTGGATCACTTGATTTTGAAGAAGAGTATCAGCTTGTGAGTTCTGCAAAAGCGATGAATGATAAGAATATCGAAGATACGATCGGATCCTTAAAAGGATTGGGAGCCAAACAGGAAGCTCCTACACAAATGATAAAGATGCAACCAGTCAAAAGTC
>NZ_JBFFOH010000238.1:0-2812 GCF_041562805.1 Sulfurovum sp.
GAGGTATATCCCAATATGAGGAACCGTCATATGTTTTGCTGATGGTTTGTTACCTTTTCCCTGTGATTATTTTTTCTGTGATATTCGGTGCGAGTCTGACATGATTGAATTCAATAGGAGTTTTTGGTTAGCATTCAGTGCATTTATAGGTATCGCTTTTTTCTCTGTAAAGCTTGCTTTCCTATACTTTGGAATGTATCTGTTATATAAAGCCATATTTTTGAAATACCAATACTTTAGACTTCGCAAATGGAGGCGAGTAGAAGGATCGATAATTGAATGTAAGATTGAATATCAAGCCACTGATCTATGGATGTTGGCCCCAATCTATAACCTTTGCATTAAGTATCGTTATGAAATTGATGGTCAAACGTACTATTCGACAGATTATTCTATATATGAAAAAGATTTGTGGACGACCAATAAGAAAGAATTGGAAATGCGTGTGAAAAAGATGAAGAGGAAAAATCATATTACCGTATTTGTCGATCCTGATAATTACAAAAGTGTTTTGTTCATCGAGATGTTCTCAAATGCCAGAACTTATTTCTACTTCAACTTGGTACTGGGTTTGACGGTGTTTATTGCTGGATTGATGATGGTATTTTAGAAAAGATATGTATTTAAAACAAAACGAAAGCATGGCTATGAATATTGAATTTGAAGAAAAAGACGGACAGTCAAAATATTCGACTCAGATAATGTTGTTGGTACTGGGGCTCATGCTCTCATTCCCCATCTTGCTGTCTGAGTACAACATTGAATTTACTGCAGCTGTTGTGTTTTTTCTGATGCTCTATTTTTCGTACCGGATCATTCGAATAAAGCGGGTCAAAAACTGGCAGAAAGTGCCGTGTCAAATCGAAGCATATAAGATTATTCAGCACCAACGCTATGATCAGGACAACAATATTCCTTCGCTTGACTATGAAGTGTCTATTGCCTACGACTACCGATATCAAGAGGTTCTGTACCGTTCCGAGAGGGTCGGCATCGACACTTCCCAATATCTGTTCAAAAGTGAAGGGATGTTTGAAACGGACGAAGCGTTAAGGGCGAAGAGCATCGACTATTTAAAACGCATACTGGATCAGTCTGAACAGCATGCCTATGTTGATCCGTACAATCCGAAAGAGGCCGTGCTGGACAACCTTGTTAGCACTAAAGGACTGATGCGTTGGGTGGGGTGTCTTTTAATAACGGTTTTGGTCTTTGTCGGAATTATTTATGTAGGAACCATATGACGGATATTATGAACTACAACCTTGTCCATATAGAGCGGAATTTTCAAACGATTTATTTACCGATAAAACATATACTAAAAGTTGATGTGTAAAATGAAGAGACTATTCACAATCATTGTGCTCACTGTAATCATCTTGGGATATTTTTTCCTATTTCAGAATCATGAAAAGTTAGCATGTGATGAGAATTACCCTTTAACAGAGCAATACAACCAACTCAGTAAAGATCATACCTGGAAGCCGGACGTTATATTTGGAAACGACATTATGAGCTATAAAAATGGCATGGAAGATGGAATTTTCGTCACACACGAAGAATCATATAATAAGGCCAAAGATAGAAACGAAACATTCTCATACGTTTCACACTACCAAAACAACAAAAGAGAGGGGGTTTCTCTAAGTTACCAGGATGGAAAGTTATTTGGACTTTCATTTGCTGTTCAAGGAAAACGTGAGGGGATAAATCTTTCCTTTAATAGTGACTTGGTCCCTTCCTTGCTTGAAGTATATGAGAATGATAAGTCTATTGGCATGATCGTGTTCTGGGAAAGTGGCAGTATAAGAGGGATGGAGTTTGATGCAAACAATAAAGTGTCTGAACATGACAGGTCACTTTATCAAAACGGGCAGAAAGGCTATGTAGAGATCGAAGAAGATGGCATCAATTATCGCGTCGTATACAATCAGGAGGGTGAACTCCTGCTAAAGTGGCCGATGGATAATGACGTTTGTAAGGCGAAGTTTTTTAACAAGGGGATACGTGTCGATGTGCCTCTGTTCTTTGATACGAAAGAGTTTGAAGTCATTTATAACAAGATCAAAGATACTGAACGAGGCGGTGCCTGAAATGCGAAAAACACATTCCATTCAAGAAGTGATTGAAAGAGAAAAGACCGCGAATCAAAACAAGAAAAAGACTGACCAACATCATGAAGATACATCTAAACCGAGAAAAAAAAGAACTTCATTTGTCGTGCCGATAATCGCTATGTTACTGGGTCTCTTGATTTTCGTGACGCCTTTTTACTTGCTTTTTGCCAAAATTGGTCAGGGGAGCAGTGAACGCGATCTTGGAAATAATTACCATATCGTAACGTTAGGTGGTTCAGAAGGATGGTGCATTTGGGGAAAAGTCGACAAAGAGTTTGATTCATCAACTCTTGTTATCTGGAATACTGTTCGATACATTGGAGCTAATGACCAATATATAGTCGGGTTAAGAGAAAAAGGAGGCCATCCCATGCACGAAGAATATGGTATAAAGAATCCACAACCATATGGATACTTCATCATCAACAAATACACCGATGAAAAGATTATGGGACTGACAGAAGAAGAGGCCAAAGTAAAGTTTGCTGAGGTCAATATCAGCATGGACCTACTTGAAAAAACCTCAAGGCTTTATCACTGGAAAGGTGAACAGGCCACTCAAAATCAATAATGGAATTGGTGTCTAAAATGAAAAATCTCTATATAAAAACAAAACAAAAAAACAGATACAGGCTAATGCCCCTCTGGTCTCTTCTCTTTTTATTGCCGTTAGTGTTGGGCAATTCGAGTTTAAC
>NZ_JBFFOH010000239.1:0-2809 GCF_041562805.1 Sulfurovum sp.
AGAGATTGCAAGTGAAGGTTCCAGTGCGATTACAACTATAACGCTAAGCGGTGAAGGGCATGAAAACTTCACGGTCGATACTAAAGGTGTCTTCCGGGTCGCGCAGGGGGCATCGTTCGATATGGAGGCAATGCCGCTGTATAAACTCGAAGCCGTCGCCATAAATGAAAGTGGTATCAGCAGCTTGGGTGCTGAAGTCATCATAGAGGTGGCTGACCTTCCAAATGCCCCGTATGCGACGTCGTTAGAGATCACACCGCTTGTCGAGAACACACCGCCGGGTACGTTGGCAGGCAAAATCGTCTTTGAGGATGCAGAGAGCACGGTAACGTCCATAGACTTGACAGGTGAAGGAAGTGATGACTTTACAGTCAACATTAGTGGTGATATTTATGTTGCCGAGGGTGCTCAGATAGATTATGAGCGTCAATCGTCTTATAAGTTAGAGGTAAGTGCTACGAATGCACAGGGTAACAGCAGTTTACCGGTAGTGGTCAACATTGCCGTCAAAAATGTGTTTGACACCCCGGCTATCCAACTGGTCTTTGTCGAACGTGTCAGCGAGAATGCTCCGATCGGCCATGAGATAGGTACGATCGAAGTATTACGTGAAGGTGTCGGTCCTGTCACCGGCTTTACCATACTCGGCGGTGACAACATACCATTTGCCATCGACGCTAATGGAACGGTGAGTGTGGCTTCATACCTCAATTACGAGGTCAAGGACGAATATTCTTTCATGGCCGTAGCCCAATCGGATTACGGTCAGAGCAACCGCATTTATGTCAACATCATTGTCGATGATGCACCGGAAATCGGTATGCCTGTGCTAAGTGATTTTAGTGGAAGCATACGTGAAGATGCTACTGCAGAAGCAGTTGTAGGTAAGATCACACTACAGTCGGGAAGCTCTCCCGTTGAAGAGATTAATCTCATGGGAATGGGTTCAGAGTACTTTAGTGTAGCAAATGACGGAACGATAAGTGTTTCAACTACTGCCTTGTTTGATTATGAGCTCTTTCAATCATACGATCTTACAGCATTCGCCCGAAACGCACATGGAACCAGTGCAGAAGTCAATGTTCATATCAATGTGATTGATGTACCAGACCTTCCTCCTCGTATAGAAGATACATATATCAAAGTATCAGAAGATACTGCACCTCAGGTATTGATAGGTAAGGTTTTGTATGTACAGGGGGACAGCACTATCGACTCGTTTACATTAGAGGGAATCGGTAGTGAAAAATTTGTCGTCGATTCAAACGGTACGATTCGATTAAATGCAACTCTTGACTATGAAACCACGAGCCGCTATCAACTTAACATCGTTGCTCACAGCAGTATAGGTGACAGTAATATAGCAACAATAGACATTGTCGTTGAAGATGTGCCGGATTCACCCCCTGTAGTATATGAGTTTAGTGGAGAAGTCGATGAAAATGTAATCGAACATACGCTCGTAGGAAGAGTAACTTTTGATGAAGGTAGTGCTCCGCTGAATATCTTTTCTCTTACAGGTACGGGTAGTGAACTATTTGCAATTGACTTGAATGGAGAGATAACGGTTGCCGTAGGCGCACTATTGAATTACGAGACGACTAGCCTTTACCATTTGTATGCTTCGGCGGCCAACAGCTTTGGTGTCAGCCAAAGGGTACCTGTAACGATCACTATACGTGATATTCCTGAAGTTGCAACATTGCAACCTCTTGTTGCTACGGTCCGTGATCAGGCTATAGCAGGTACTATTGTCGGTTATCTCCCAGTTCAGGAAAATGGCGAACCAATAATAGAGATGCGCCTTGACGGTATTGGGAAAGAAGATTTTACAATTGATGTTGACGGTACAGTAAAGGTTAGTAAAGTTGCAAATCTGGATTACACATCTCAAGCGGAATATTTTTTAAGTGTTCAGGCTGTTTACGCCCAAGATGTTAGTGAACGGGTTGAAGTCAAGATAGAAGTAACACCATATATGCATACAAGACTTGTTGATCCATTTAATGATGGGTCAGCCATAGTTATACACCCTTTAGATGACGTAATGTCTTTGCAGGGAATAGAACTTACGGGAACGCCATTGTTTTCAGACATTAGTAAGTTTGGAAGAAGTGTCTATTTTGATTCTTTGCGTGGATGTGTTGGTTTGGGTATCGGTGCACAAACAGGTGATTTCACTATGTCTGTCTGGGTAAAGCCTCAGCAAAGTATCCAGTTGATTGCAATGTCTACATCTGGTACAGCGTATTATTCATCTAGTAGTCAGTCTGAGGTTTTTTATCCAACACATGGAGGTACCAGTTCATTAAAACGTGTAGGTATTGGATTAAGTGTTGGGACTAACGGCGTTGTGGTACCAATGCACAGCGCAGGTCTGATGCCAAGTCTTTTAACATATGCCGGTCCACTCAATGAATGGGACTTTATTACTGTCACTGTTCAAAATGGCACACCTAGACTTTACATAAATGGGGTCTTTATGCAAGCGGGTCTTCAGACACCTAATGCAACACTTCACCCAAGTAATCTTAGCTCGTGTGGTTATACACGGCATAGAATGACGGGGTATATAGATCAAATATCTATTTTTGATCGAATTTTGACAGATGAAGAAATTTTAGAACTTTATAATATACAGTAAGAGGATTTTAGTGGGACTATTTTTAAACCACGTGTTCGATAGGTTATTTGCCCTTAAATAATCTTTCTGATTTTCCTTCGCAAAAGAACGATAGGGCTACCAAAGCCAAAAATGTGCATAATCTTGGAAAAATTCAGGACAATTTATGGCAAATGTACAAAAAGC
>NZ_JBFFOH010000240.1:0-2802 GCF_041562805.1 Sulfurovum sp.
ATATTTGAAATAGGGGGTAAGGACAAGTCGTTTAAACAGATCAAAGATGTTGAAAATAGCTTTATAGCCTCCGATGACATTGAAATAGGATTTGGTAACAAGATCCCGCTCTGGTTATTTGGGTTTTTATACTAAAGGGCACCTTGGATATTGCTACGCTAAAATTTAGGGTCTGATGACAACCTATTGCTTCATACTATTTATTTACCTTTCAACCAACTGCCAAAACTAGTCAATTTACTTTTATTCTCAGTTAACCATTTTGATGAATTCGCATTTCCGCTTTGACTAACATATCTGCAATATGTCTCTATATGTTCACTTTTTGCTAAATCATAAAAAAATGGTGTATAAAAACTCCACCATATATTTTTGTTTGTTTCTTTTTTTAGCTCACCCAGGATTTCGAAGAAAGATTCAGTGTTTTCAATGAACAGCACATCATTAGTTTTCCCTTCATTTTTTTCTAATGCGTTAGAAGCTTCTATCACTGAAACCGCTAATTCAGCAGCTCCAAATTGACTATCTTTATTTGGCACAAGAGTGATATTTATACCATTAGGATCATTTTCATCTCTGGAGACACTCCCTCTGAAATTTGCTTGTAGCATTTCATAAGCTTCTAATGATCTTGTAGAATTAGGCTCTAAAAAAAGGAAGTAATATGTTGCCAACAAAGTTTGAACAGTGTCTCCTTTTTGATTATGTAAATTTGCCAACAACAAATGACTGCTAGAATGATTTGAGTTTTGTTCTATTGCACTTATTAGATTTGCTTCGGCGTTCTCTAAATCATCTACTTTGTAATAGTTCAGAGCTAAGTTGTAATAAAGCAGATAATGTCCGCCAACTTGTTGAATGGCATTTTCAAAGAGTTTAATAGACTCACCCGTCTTACCCATAGCGTCTAGTGCTGACCCCTTAGTCAAGTATGCCTGTAGCATATAGTCCGACTTTGCAGTAAGTATGATGTCTGAATATTTGATAGCTTTTTTATAATCACCTTTTGTGAAATAACTTAGAGAAAGTTCATAGTTTACAAGTGCTGAATCAGGGTTTGTCTCAAGTGCTCTTTTATATATTTCGATGGCTTTATCATAGTTCCCATTATCGTGATATTGAATTCCTTGTTTGACAAGCTCTTCAATACTAGGCTGCGCCGTCACCTGGGTGGACAGCAACAGTACAATTAACGCTATATATAATTGTTTCATTTTTAACCTTTTATTATTTTAATGGTGCAACAGGTCTAGACAAATGCCTTGTTAGTCATACGTCATAAAACCAACAACTGTATGCTGATCATCTCTTCTCTCATAGACTTCAAATGGCGAACCGTCATAATTAAAAAAATAGAACTTTTCAGTCTCTGTAGGCTTTGTCCAAATTCTCTCTTTGATCACTTTCTCTAACCGTTTTTGATCGATCATTCCTTGTGAATAGGCTTGAGCCAACCAAAGAATTTTATTCATAAACTCATCTTCGCTTGTGTGTTTCCCGTCTTTAATTTTTAGTTCTATCATTATGCCAAAATGTACACAACCGCCAATGTTTATACTGACTTCACCATCTGCTACCGGTACTTGCACAACAAGGTTTTCATTTGTCATATAACTGCCGGGATATCTTTTTAGCAGTTTAATGTTTTCATTGACTCGGTCTGTCTTATCGAAGATGCACTCCTCCGCCATCATTATTTGACTAAAGATCAATAGTATAAAAATAAGAAGATACTTTATTTTATAGCCTTGAACCATACTCCTACCTTTTACACGGGACTATAAAGTCAACATGATAATGTTCATCATGCCGGACCCATGAGCGTTTTTTAGAAAATTGTATATTCTTCTTTAAATAAGGGCCATATTTGGTTTTAAAAAGGCCTGCCTGTAACTTAGGATCAAAAATAACACGCCAAAGGTCGTAACCTAGCGCTTTCGCCTCTTTGTGCAGCATATAGATGTGTGCAGCTAGTGCTTCATAGTCAATAGAGAGATCTTCATATTTACCGTTTTTGTCGAACTCGATGTTGTAGCCAAACTTGTTAAAAGGGTGTGTAGACAGATGTACGGACTCTCCCTCAGCATTCATTACCGGCGTCATAAAATCGACTGATAATCCATTGTTGTGTGTCTTATGCGGTTTGAATGTGCCACCATCTTTAAACCCTGTTTCTGCATACTTGTAGACTTTACCGGGCTGTTCTTCTTCCAGACCTTTATAGGCGCCTACTATGACCTGTTTGACTGCCGAGTGCACGTAGGTTCTTCCGGCTAAACGGGCTACAGAGCTGTAGCCCACATAATTGTTCCCTTCCGCTGGCAACTGAACACCGTTTTCTAAACGACCTTTTGATGTTGTGCCGTAACAGGTACTTGTTTCAGCCAAAAGATACATTGGAAAAAGAAGCAAGGCAACTAAAGTGTATTTCACAATTGTGTTCATCTGTTTTCATACTTTGTCATGGATTAGTTTTTCCGATTTTCGCTCGTAAAGCTTTAACCCTAATTTAATCTTATTGACCTGAAAAATTTAAATTTATGGTCTGGTGTCAACCCACTGCTTAACTCCCCCAAAGACCTTGATTAAGCTAGCGCTATCAATAAAAAAGAAGATCAGCAACACTTCACGCGTTGATGATTTATTGTATCGTAGCGGGGCTTTAGAGGTAGTTGTTTGGTGCTTTGGTTACCTGACGGTGGAATGGAGTTGATTGGTTGTTCTGATTTTGGTCTGCCCTCCCACGCAAAAGCGATGGGAACGAGGATACACTATAACATTTGATCATAAAATGAACCTTTA
>NZ_JBFFOH010000241.1:0-2759 GCF_041562805.1 Sulfurovum sp.
CATACACTTCATCTAATGTCTCTGTAAAAAGTTTTAGCCACTGTTCAAAAGTCTCACGCTTGAGTTGTCCTAATTTTGTATGAGGTAAAAACAAATTACCACTATATTTGGGATTACCAAGTGCCAGAGAAGACCAAAAGCCAACTATAACTTCCAAGTGTGTCACCCAGTGTTCATTATTCATGTCTTCGCCAAGTTTAGCGATAAAAAATGGTCCTACAATGTCATCTTTGATGATTTTGGCATAAAATGTCATTACGAGCGTTCTGATGTTTTCCTGAGTTATTTCTTGTGCTTGCATGTTGGCTCCGTAATTTTGATGATTGAGTTATAGCGTAAGATGGGTTAAAGTGGTTTGATATATACACTTCGCCCAAGATGATGAGAGCAAGAAATGAGTAATGATCTAAATTTACTTCACAGGCTTTGTGATCAAATACCCACCGATAAGTACAGGAACTATCCCTACTAATTGACGAAATTCAGGTACTTCATCCAAATAAATATATGCAAAAAAGAGTGTCATCACCGGCATGAGTGCCAACATAGCGGACAACTTCGTGATAGACATACGATTGAGGGCTTCTATCCACATGATCTTTGCTGCGACATAGACACCTGTGGCTATCAGAAACAGGTAGGGTAGAGCAGACATGAAGTTTTCATAACTTACTGAAGGTTCTAACAAATATGCCAAAAGTGCTACAAAGGGCAACCCAACCACTGTTCTGAAACCTAGAATGGTCTCAGCAGAGCAGTACACTCTTGCACGTTTTTGATAAAGGTTTACTATGGGAGCCATGGCAGCGGAAGCTAAGATGAGCATATCACCCTTGTTTAATGTAAAGTCTTCGGGTATGAGTATGATGAGTGCACCAAGCACCATGATGATGGCACCTATGAGGTGCAGCCTATCCATTTTTTCTTTCCCTAAGACATTGAAATAGAGGTAAGAAAAGAGTACCTGTAAAAAGACAATGACTGCCATGTTTCCCGCTGTGGTGTAACGCATGCCTATAAATATAAGTGTGAAAATAGAAGTGATCCAAAAGGTAGTAAGGAGTAAGTCTTTGTATGCAGCTTTGTTTTTAAGCTCAGAAAAGCGTTTACGTTTGTACATGATCGCTATGTAAAAGAACAATGCTATAACAAGGCTGTACATATAAGTATGTAAAGCCCCAACATAGGACATAGCAACAATAGACAGTATGGGAAACCAAGACTCAAGTACAGTGAGCCCTAACATCAGTAACTCACCTTCACGTTCTCTGGTCATTATGTTTCCTCTGTATTTTTGTGTATTGTAGCTTAAACATTCTGTTTACCGTGCTCAATCAGTTTAATATTTAAATTTCAATTGGTAGTAGAACGCGTTACATATGTTTTTTGGTTTTAGAGGTTGCCACAGCTGTGAGTGGGTCATCTGGCCAGTAGTGTTTTTTATATTTTCCGCGTAACTCTTTTTTGACTTCATCATAGGTGTTTACCCAAAAGCTTTCCAAGTCTTGGGTGACTTGCATAGGACGTGAGGCTGGAGAGAGTAAGTGTATCATGAGTTTTACTTTTCCTCCCAGTACACTCGGGGTACTTTTGGTACCAAACATTTCTTGCAATCTTACTGCAAGGATGGGTTGATCAGGGTTACTGTAGTCTATAGCGATATGAGAGCCACTGGCTACTTTCAATTTACTGGGGGCTAATCGGTCCAGGGTCTGTGTTTGTTCAAAACTCATTTGCCCTAAAAGGATGTTGTAAAAGTCTAAATTCTGACAAGCTCTTAGGCTGCTTAGACCATTTAGATAAGGTGCCAGCCAGACATCAAGATGCTCTATAAGATAGGCATCTGAAAAATCTGGAAATGCCATGTTGTGTTGATTGAGAAAGTTTACTCGTTGTCTAAGTATCTTTGCTTCTTTGCTCCAGTGTAATTGTTCCAGTCCCAATTCTTCTAAAGCTTCTATCAGGACATCCAGTACATCCTCGTTCGAGGCATTCATGATCTGTGTTTCTCTTAAAGGTATGGCACCTAAACTTTTGACTCTTCGTACTCTCACCCTTTGTTGTTCTTCATCCCAGCTGACATCATCATACTGATGTATTTGATCACTAAGGTGTTCTTCTATCTGAGATTGGGTGAGTTCAATGGCTTTATAAATAGTCGCATCTTTGGTACGGGCATCTAAATCAGAGATGACTAAAAAACGGGAGTGGAAGAGTTCATCGGCTTTATGCAAAGAAGCACTTTTACCGTTAGAGAGTAGATAGACATTAAGATTTTCATGGCGTTGTTTAGCGATACGGTCAGGATAGGCAAAAGCCAAAAGAACGGCTAACATCTCTTCATTGATAGTCTCTTTTTGTATGCTTTCTATGCGTTTTGCATTTTTAAGTAAATAATGACACTGCTTTAGGTTAATGTACTGTTGATTTACTGTATTTTTTTGCGTAATATCATGTAAGACACGTACACGCTCACGTATATCTGATGAGCCAAAAGCATTATGATAGATCTCTTTTTCCGTGATCAGCACAGCTAAAAGTGACGCTTCGTATGCAAGACCAAGTGTTTGAGCTTTTAACATCATATGCGCCAACCTTGGGTGTAAGCCAAAACGGCTCATAGCTCTACCATGTGCTGTGATGTTGCCTTTTGTGTCCAGTGCACCCAGTTCATGTAGAAGCTTTGTAGCGTGGGTGATGGATGTGGCAGGAGGTATATCCATCCATGAAAGCGTTTCCATAGAATCATTACCCCAAAG
>NZ_JBFFOH010000242.1:0-2673 GCF_041562805.1 Sulfurovum sp.
CCCCCTGCGCGACCCGGAAGACACCTTTAGTATCGACCGTGAAGTTTTCATGCCCTTCACCGCTTAGCGTTATAGTTGTAATCGCACTGGAACCTTCACTTGCAATCTCTAGTGCTCCGATGATGCTGTTTGCAGGGGCATCGACGTCGACTTGTCCCGCAAAGCCGAAGATCTCCGGTGCACCCGGTGTTACGCTCTCATAGACAAACTTGTACGCATCCTGTACATAGTCACTGTCGGCATAAACTTTCTCGACAATAGGGTGAACATAGGTATCGTAGTCTTTGAACAGTAGTTTCTTATCAACCGTCGGCAGCCACAACAGGATATCGCTATAGTAGATGCTGTAATCCCCGTCTATAGGGAAAACCTTGTTACTCAATATCCGTTTGGCGACATCATCAAGATGCGCAAACAGTTCTGCTTTTTTAGAAGGGTCACCCAACTTATCTTTACTGACCTGGTACGCTATCTCGGCTAAGATGTTGACCTTAAGGCTGAGATCTTTGAGCTGTTTTCCGGTCGCAATAGCATGGAGTGTACCGTTGTTCGTCACAGGGAACTCATCAACGAAGAAATCATCATTGCTGTCGATGTCAACACCGCCTTGGGCTTTGATGATATAGATCTCATCATCGTCAAATATCGCGGCCTCTTCCGGCGGTATCTCGATGATACCGGTGGTGTATATGTCATTCCCTTCTGTTGTTTTACCAACAAACAGCGGTGTGTTCATGTCAGACGCTTTGTAGACGGTTACCGCCGCTCCGCTGATAGGCCCAAGCGTCACCTCTTGCAGCGGCCCTCTGATCTTGTACTCACACGGTATACAGCCGCAGCTTTTGTTTCCCGAGCAGTCGTTAGTTTCAAAACTTCGTTCTACAGGTCTATATGGTGCTGTTACTACAGGAGTTACGTTAGGTGCCGGATAGACAACTACCTCTTTCTCTCGTATGTCAATGTCAAAGAGTCGTCCGATATCGAGTTGTTCGGGGATAAAGGCTTCGACTTTGTACAGTTTTTTTGTTCCCGGTGCTTTGGCAAAGATATAGATGTCTATAGGGTCTTCTTGCATCGCCTCTTCATCGAGTAAACTGTGGTCGGTCTTGTCACGCCCGTAAAATGAGTAGCTGCCCGGGTAGATAGACATCTCATCTTTTATGACATAATATTCAAAGGTGCTGTTCTCGTCATCGTGCACTTCGAGTACACCGGCATCCCAGTCCGTCTCCAGGTCAAGATCTACCATGGGGTAGCATCTGTCCCAACTCAAAGTCACTTCTATCACCCCCCGGGTCAATGTTTGGGAAAGGGTTGGGGCGGCAACCGTTGTTTTTACAACAGCCAAGCCATCCTGTCCTCCTATACTTCCTTTAAATACGACAGTAATTGGCAAAGAAGCGTTATCTTCTACAAAACCTTTTTCAATAAGTCGTTGCACAAAATCGGGTACAATAATTTCGCCGTTAACAGGCAGGTCCCTTATTAACGGATAATCCATAATATACGTGCGGCTACCGTCAGGTTTGAAAGCATAGATAAGAAATGTGCCACCGCGATTGAATGTCACGGTCGAAGGAGTTGCTACTAGTGTAGGATCAGAGATATTTTTAATTCTGAAACCACAAGACATAACTTCTGCTTCCAAACGGCCCCGGAAAAAGTAATTGATAAAACCTTCAGCATTGGCTACAGCATGAGATATCAGGTTAACACCGTTATCGATCAGAACAGGCAAATTTTCTTCACTTAAAACATAACTGTATACAGGCTTGTATTCACCTACTCCTCGATGTGTTACATAAATGTAAGAACGGTTTACTCTAGCCAGCTTGTTATGATTCGCATCAACATCTGGAGAATTTGACAAAACATAACCTGCATTTTCACCTGCAGGAAAATATTTAGGTAGTTCATCTTTTTTCGGTACGTATGCCGAAAGCACACTTGTCAATGTATCTTTACTAAAAAAGTTTTCCGACGTAAATTCCGCCTCTTTTTGCATAAAGGTATTAAAATTCTGATACTTTGTGGGTGTAGTTTGGCTGACAGCATCTACTATGACTGAGGTAGGTTCAGCAATTCTATTTTCAGCTACTTTAAACCCTCCAATATCTCTTCCTCGCTCTCCCCCTCTCATCCACACTTCAAAAGGATCTCCGGTGGCATGCATATCATCGCGAACATGTGCCGGGACGTTCATATCGTTAAGCATATGCAGAACATGGCCCAACGAAATAAACATCTTCGCCTCATTCTCTGTTCTCTGCTCCGAAGTCGTATTTTTATCGAAAAATGCTATTTTAAAATACTCTAATGCTTTTGTATAACTATAATCATTGGTCAACCCTCCGCCATCGTAAGCCCATGACACAGCATCCGTATTTCTATGTATCAGTGAGATCCACGAAAGTTTTGCGCCGTTGTCTTGCCACTCATAAAAGTGGTTCACAAAACGGCCATTGCCCAAATCCCAATCCCATTCCAAATCAGCCAACCAACCCAAGACCTCTCCGTTGACACCTGCCCATAAAGCATCTTCTAAAATAGTCCCGGCTTCTATAAGATCTTGATAATTGTGTTGTGAAGAGAAACTTTGATTCCATTTGGATACACCATATTTTTCACCATATGCTACGGAAGTAATATAGCTAAAATAGGTGGCAGGTGTTC
>NZ_JBFFOH010000243.1:0-2663 GCF_041562805.1 Sulfurovum sp.
AAACCTCTTATGCCTCGAAGCCTCTACAGCTTGAAGCGATGATCTTTGAAATTTTAGCAACAGGATATATACCGCTTATGGCACATCCTGAACGTTATCGTTATGTTAGAGATCCTCTAAAAGAGTACAGCAGATTTAAAGAACTTGGCGCACTGTTTCAGCTTGACTTGAACTCTTTGGGTGGGCACTACGGTAAAGATGCTAAGAAAAAAGCAGAGATACTCTCTAAAAATGGAATGATCGATTTCTTAGGATCTGATGTACATCATCTTAAACAGACAAAATTTTTGGATGAAGTATTTTACAGTGAGGACTACGCAAAGTTATGGAAAAATAATACAATTTTGAACGATACACTTAGTTAATCCATAACACTCTTAGCTGTTGATCCTCGGGACAAGCCGGAGGATCATGTAGGGTTATCTTTTAAAACTCTTCCAAATCAAAACAATCACAACCAACTCAATCCCGATAAGTAAAAAATGCAGATCATAGACTTGGTCTTGAGGGTTTTCTATGCCATAGTGTGCAAATGCTTTATAGATGAGATAGGCCATTCCCATGCCTGCAAGATAGCCTAGCTGTTTAGCTGTGTCGACTTTGGTTAAGAGTGTATCTGTCTGTAGAAGTAGGGTTTCTGCTCTTATGAGATAGCTGCCAAAGAGAAAAGTCACCTGATACCCTGCATAAAGTAGAAGGGCAGTCTGATAGGTATATGATGCATAAAGAAAATAGAGCATTGCGAGTAGTAATACCAGCTCCACAAAAACAGAGATCCTGAAAAACCACTTTGCATTGAGTATGTGATGATAGAAACGTGCTACCAGCAGCATACCCATAGCAAGGATGACACCACCCAGTGAGTAGATAGAAGGTTCAAGAGGTGCATAGAGTGTAAATATAGCGCCTACACTCAATCCCAAAAAGAAGGAGTTGAAAAATTTGTATCTGATGAACCATAAGGGGAGAATTTTTAACATGTTTGATTATACCTTATCTATTTAATTTATAAAATTTTATCTTTGTCATCCTAAACATCGGCGACTAAATAGTGATACTCTACGTCGCTAAAGCTACAAGATCTACACATTTGATTCTCGAATACTCTAAGTTTTACAAGACTTCCAAACAACTCAAACCGTGGTGATGTTTCTCCTTCCTTTTTTTAGAAAAAATGAAACAAAAAATCGACATCACTCTCAAATCGCTTTGCTTTCAAGGGTGTTCGTGATGTCAGAGGCGTACTATGTACGATTTAAAAGCTATACTTGATCTTAGCATAGAGTGATCGATCTTCTGTTGCATAGCTGTATACTGATTGGTACTCTTTGTCAAAGATATTTTTTGCATGAATGGAGAGATCGATATCTTTCATAATTTGTGTACTGAAGTTCAGGTTCCAAAGGGTATAGTTTCCTGTTCTTGCTTTTATATTATACGTATTGTAGGAATATTCTATTCTATCACCGATATATTGTGCATCGATACCAAAATAAATGTCATTTTCTGTGTAATAACTTACAGATGCATTGAACGTATCTTCAGCTCTTCTTTCACGTATTTCACCATTTTCGTCATCATAATCAAATAAATGTGTGTAATTTGCAGACATAATAAGGTTATGATCTGGTAATGTGTATGTACTTTCCAGTTCTATTCCAGAAAATTTTGATGTACCATTGACATTGTAATATCCATAATTAGTATTGTCATAATCTATATAATCTTCAACAGTATTTTTAAAGTAGGTTACGGAAAGTAAATCTTTATAGGAAGCTGAAATATCAAAACCTTTTGTATAACTTGGTTTGAGAATATTTCCAAAAACCGGGTTAGCATACTGGTAGGCACTGGGTGCATCAGATGAAGTGTAATAGTTTGCTGATGTTGTAAAACCTTTTAAGAAATTATGATTATGTTTAAGCCCTATCTTATAGGTTGTTTTATTGTCAAATTTACTGTAATCATCAAATCTTAAATTTGTCTCTAGTAAGGTATTTTCAGTGATGTCATAGATATTTGATAGATAGACTGCTTTGTTGAGATAGTCTGCTTGAGAAATACTATTATAACCTATAGAGTGATACTGGTTGTCTCCATTGATGTCTTTGTATTCAAAACCTAAGATGGCTTTACCCAAATCATAGTCATAAGCATTAATAAATGAATACTCTTTGATGATGGTATCAAAGGTACTAAGACCACCATAGGGGTCAGTCGCCTCTCTGTCATACTTTCCTCTACTTGCGAGGATTGTTGCACTATAGTTATCTAGTGTAAATGCGTATTTGAATAAAATATTGTCTTGTTTCGCATCAATTTTACTAATATGATCATCAGGACTGCCAACATCATAATCCATATCACTATCTACTTTATTGTAGCTAAGGCTTAATTTATTGTTTGTATTAAAAGCATAACCTAATTTCAGATTAAGGTTTTTATTTGTGTATCCATCTGATTCGGCATCTCTAGGTGCAATGGCTGAAAAACCATCAGTATCTAAATATGAAGCAAGTACTTGTGCTGTCAGTTTCTCATCTCTAAATGAGAGTGTTAAGTCTGCCCCTTTAGTTGCATGAGATCCATAATTTAGACCAATGGAACCATGTATACCATTTTTAGCTTCTTTGGTAATGATGTTAATGACACCAGCAGAAGCA
>NZ_JBFFOH010000244.1:0-2654 GCF_041562805.1 Sulfurovum sp.
AACTCCTTCTTTTTGGGATTGAGTGTAGGCGCTATATTTACACTCTATGCACCTCTTGAACCTTCTATCTATTCTCTGGGTGGAGTTATCCTAGCTATGGGTATGCTGCTTGTAGCACGATTCTATCATCACATACTCAATGCAGAATGGTTTTTCAGGATCTCTCTCTTTGTAGAAGTGGTATTGCTACTGGCGATGCTTTATTTTCTTTATGCATCATATACCTATCAGACTGCCCTACTACTTTATGTCGGATACCAGGTTACCTTTCTCTTTGGCAGCTACCTCATAAGAGCAGAAACCCTACTTCTACAGACAGATACACTCTTAACCAAAGTCGACACGGCTAAACAGCTAGGCTATCTTGCAGGCATGGGAATTGCCTATATTATCTATAAAGCATTCGTACTCTATGGCATAGAAAACCCTCAAGACCAAGTCTATGATCTACATTTTTTACTTATAGGTATTGAGTTAGTTGTGATCGTTTTGATTTTCAAAAGTTTCAAAAGATAACCTTCCATCATTCTCAATTAATCGTACAACGTACGCTTCCTGTCAGGGTGAACGACCTTGTAAGCGCAGCGATTCGAGAACCCTGACGATTTTTGTTTCGTTTTTTTAAAAAATGAAAAGAGAAACAACACCGCAGTTTGAGTTAGATGGCAGTATGATAACATGAGAAATATTTTTTAAACTCAATCATCCTTGGAGTGAAAGTATGAGGATGAAGTTATTGTAAGAAACTTAACAGTCTCTCTTTTGTCTTTTGATCATTGCGCCAAGAAACATATAAAGAAGTACAATGTTAAATGCAAAAAGGATCAGTAAATATCCTTCATCCATAGTCTTATCCAATTGTAATCCTGTCAAAGAGTAGATCCCCTGTAATACCCCTAAGAAAAGCACCGTTTTCTTCGTGTCTTCGGCAAAAAAATGTCTTAAAATATGGTGGAAGTGACAGCGGTCTGCAGAAAAGGCGGAACGTCCGTTCAGTTTACGTCTGATCATCACGATCAGCGTATCAAATATAGGAATAGCCGTAATAAAAAGGATGCTCACAGTTGGCATATAGGCTAAAGATTTAACAGCCAACACAGAGATGACAAATCCCAAAGTCAAAGATCCACTGTCTCCCATGAAAATGGAAGCAGGATGCCAGTTAAAAACCAAAAAAGCCAAGAGTGCAGAGAGAAATGCCATAGAGGTTACCATCATGAAGAAGTCATCATGCATATAACCCACAGCTAAAAAACTGCCCAGTACCACTATACTTACTGTAGCAGCTAAACCATCTAATCCATCGATAAGATTCAATGCATTTGTAAAACCTACTATAGCAAACATAGTAAAGGGCAGAGCCAGCCAACCTAGTGTAATATCCACACCAAAGAAGATCCCCACTTCATCAATGATCACACCATCGAAAGAAAGTAGTATAGTACTAAGTATAAGAACGATGAACTTGGTATTGGGAGAGGCATCATGATGATCGTCTAACACACCTACGATAAAGACCAGAAAAACAGCTAAGCAGGTCCAGGTATTCAGTAGAACCTGATCAAAATGAAATATCGGCATTATGATAACTACAGCTAAATAGAACCCTATACCAGCACCTCTAGGGATGATACTGCTATGGCTGCTTCTACTATTGGGTTCATCGACCAAACCAATCTTGGGAGCATAGTACTTCACGAGGGCCACCAACACTAAAGAGAGGATAAAAATGAGTACAAATTCTAAATACATGTTTATGCCTCTTATATAAGTGTATGGTTCAAAATGGTATTATTTTCCCATACTTTTGCGTATTTCTCACTATTGAACACATCATCCAAAAATTGTGTCTGTTTGAGATGATGTACATCAGATCCTAAGAAATCGATCATCCCATTTTCAGAAAGTATCTCAGCATTTTTCTGGGCATCTTTACCATAATGTCCACCCAAAGAGTTCAAGTCAAGCTGAAACAGTACCCCAAGTTCTTTAAATCTGCTGTACTCTTTTAGAGGATCTCTAATATAACGATAACGTTCTGGATGTGCCATAAGCGGTATATAACCTGTTGCTAAAATTTCAAAGATCATCTCTTCAAGTTGCAAAGGCTTCGAAGCATAAGAAGTTTCAAAAAGAAGGTATTTATCATTGATACTCATCACCTCTCCACTATGTAGATGATCATAGAACCCTTCATCCAGATAGTATTCTGCACCTGCTTCTATCTCAAGTTCAATCCCCTCAGCTTTTGCTGCTTCTCTTAAAGAGGCTAATCCTTCTTTGATGATCTTAGGTGTATTTTTGTAGACATCTACCATGATATGTGGTGTAGTGATCACTTTCTTGTAACCAAGAGTTTCCATCGCCCTTAAAAGAGAAAGACTCTCGTCCATACTCTGCGAACCGTCATCGATCCCCGGAATGAAGTGGGAATGGAGATCAATTTTTAGTACAGGTCCCCTCTTTTTCTCTTTTTGTTTTTTAAAGAAAGGGAAGATCACTTTTTGTCTTCCTCATAATAACCATAACCATAACCATAACCATAACCATAACCATTTCTATCCATTTTTACATCATTGAGCAAGACCCCAAATCCGCTGATCTCTTCTTTAGAGAGTTTTTCTATACTACGTAAAAAACCTTTTTTAGAGTAA
>NZ_JBFFOH010000245.1:0-2603 GCF_041562805.1 Sulfurovum sp.
GCCTTCTCCAAGCATAATGAGCTTTATATCTTGAGTTTTTGACAACTCTTTTACCGCCATTATCAAATCGGGATAACCTTTTTCAGGCGCGAGTCTTCCTGCGGAAACAATGACAGGAGCTGTCTTGTTTGTTAGCCATGGTTCATCAACACTTTCTGCTATTTTTGCTTCTGAATGTCTGTCTTTAACGACATTGTATATGCATTGGTGTCTTGAGTTTTTGAAAACAGTCTTATACTGTTCCACCATATCTTTAGAAACACAGACAAGCGCATCTGCTCTGCTCTCTACCAGATTCATAAAGTGTTTTAAGATCCATCGTTTAGAAAAGATCTTATTTGAATAGGTGTCGAACGGAGTCACTCTCGATGAAACACTTATTTTTGCATGCGAACGCGTTACTATTGCTGAGAGAAGAACAACTGCATTCAGATGGTCTTCTGCTGAGATGATGATGTCTGGCTTGTTTGCATATAGATATTTGATGATAGGACTAAACATTGTAAACACACGAGGACGATCAAAGACTATAGTATTGATCCCTTCCAAATGAGGAAGATCAAGGCCTTCTGGTATATAGCCGACAATAAAGTCCACATCATATCCGCGCTCCAAAAATAAATTTGCAAGACGGATCTGAGCGAGGGGAACACCAGAGCGTGAATACCTTGCTGTAAAAAATGCTACTTTCAACTTTTTCCTTTTAATGCTTACCTCAAAAAATCACGAATGAAACTTCTTACACCATTAAAGTGTTGATAATCTCTATTTATAAGCATCGACAACGCACATATCTTCCTGCCGATAAAACCATGAGAAAGCAGGTCTTGTCTTTTCAGCAGTGCCTTGTATTCTCTTTCAAGCACTAGTTCAATCTGTTTAAAATCAATGGTAAAGGGACAACTTATTTCACCAGACCTGACTTTAATAAACCTTTGAGCCAAACTTTCATTGTACAATAATCGATCGCGATATGAATCTGCAGCGGTTGCAAAAAACTGACTTTTAGCTACATCTATTTTACGAATCCTAGTTAAAGAACTTGCAACCCATTCAGAAGTATTATTCGAATGTCTTCGAAGTTTTTGTAATACATCGCTAACAATCATACGTCTATCCACTAAACGTGCGATGATATGTACCCAACCATCATGTCCGCCTGCTATTCCATCGGGAAATGGAAGTATGATATTTAGTATATCTCTGCGTATAGCGCTTAATGTACCTGTAGCAAAAGAGTTATCAGAATAGCCACCTGAACGGATCTGACCAAGCTTCGTCAAACCGGTAGGCTCCAAATTTTCGTTTACCAATTCCGCATCATGAATTACTAAAGAGATGTCTGGATTATCATTAAAAACTTTTTCGATCGTACTGATTTTTCCAGGTAGCCAAACATCATCCTGATCGCTAAAAAAAACAACATCTCCCGTGCATAGCGACAGGGCCTTTTCAAAGTTCTTTGTGTAGCCAAGATTATTTTCGTTCTTGATTATCTGTACTTGAAATGGTGCAACTTTTTGGAATGCCTCCAATATTACAACGGTTTCATCTGTTGAGCCGTCATCACATACTACTAATTCATCAGGCAACCGCTTCTGAGATAAATATGAGTCCAGTTGGTCTTGCAAATATGCCGCACCATTATATGTTGCCATCGCGATTGATATTTTCACAGTTTACTTCCTGCTCTGCTTATTTAATCGAACTTTATCTATGAACATATACATCATCGGAAGCATAAAAAAAAGAAGATCAGGATATTTTAAATTTTTCAACAAAACCAATCGTTTTTTTATCTTCCTTATATCTTCTAATATATCTATAATTGGGATGTCTAAAGATCCCAGTTCATTGTAAAAGTAGGCAATACTTCTTGCTGTTTTAATTTTCAATATCTCTATAGGTATTGTTTGGTCAAGTGCTATCAGTGACATATAAAACTTATACAAATCTATTGCATGAGACTCAGTATGCACAGCTGTCGTACTATTAGGATTGAAACGATATCCTATCAATGGCTGATCTATAAAATATGCTTCTAAGTCGTTCAAAAAAACATACGCAATAGTCATCAGATCCTCGTAAAATACTCCCTCTGGAAACCTAACCTTCTCAAATATTTCTTTTTTATAGACTCTTGTCGATGGAAACCAAATACCTACAGAAAAAATTTCATTTCTCACTTCTTCTATTTTGTGCGGTCCTTTAAATGCATACAAAGGTTGGTATATGTCGTTTTGAATGTCCGAAAGCTTTTGAAAGCGTTTAAAACCAAACTCAACTATATCTGCCTTATATGTATTCAGAGTCTCAAAAAGTACACTAAAATAATTTTCAAGTAAAACATCATCACTATCCAAGAACCCAATATACTCTCCCCTGGCAACCGCTAAGCCACTATTTCTTGCTGCACCCGGCCCTGCATTTTCTTGCTCTATTAATACAATTTGGTCTTTTGCTAACCAATCTGAATATTCTGTCTTAATTATTTCAATACTATGATCCGGTGTTCCATCATTAACAATTATTATTTCTACAGAATCAGGAAGTTGCGAAAAAATAGAATCGAGACATTCTTGAATGAATTTCTCTGCTTTATA
>NZ_JBFFOH010000246.1:0-2597 GCF_041562805.1 Sulfurovum sp.
CTGGGAGGCTTTACCCTAGATTACGGGCCTTTCGGGTTTATCGACAGGTTTGACCCCAAATACCAACCGTGGACGGGCGGCGGTGACCACTTCTCTTTTTTCAATCAACCCCAAGCTGCCATGCAAAACTTTTATATGTTCAGCAAAGCCGTTCATCCAATGATCAAGTCCGACACGATGGCGGTAGAAGAGCTGGAAAAGATCTTAAACGGTTTTCCCGAAGCCATGCAAGAGCAGGTCGAAGCAATGTGGGCATCGAAACTTGGATTAGAGGCTTTTGATGCGGAACTCTACAATGAGTTGATGATGCTGATGATCAAAACATCCGTCGACTACACGATCTTCTTCCGCGAACTTTCGCATCTACCCGAAGAGGTCACGCCCCTTCAAAAAAGCTTCTACGCTGACACATCCAACAATGAGGAACTGCTAAAACGCTGGTCACAGTGGCTGGAGAAATGGCAATCGAGCATCGATGTGACAACACCCGAGACCCGAGCGAAGCTTTCAGAGCAGATGAAAAGCGTGAACTCAAAATACACCTTGCGGGAGTGGTTCCTCGTACCTGCCTACAAAGCAGCTGAAAAAGGTGACTATTCACTCATCGAAGAGCTGCAGGAAGTGATGACAAAGCCCTATGATGAGCAGTCAAAAGAGATGGAAGCAAAATACTATGCGAAAAAGCCTTCGCAATTCTTCGATATCGCCGGAATCTCCCACGTAAGCTGCTCGTCCTAAAGACGACAGACTTACGCATACACTTCATCAAACGAGAGAAATTTCCCGTCCCCTTTTTCTGATACAATTATCAGACTATATAAAATTGTCACAAGGTAAACCATGAAAGTCGATAAATATGATGTTACAGCAGAGTCAGGTGCTTCCATATGGGTTTTAGTTGAACACGGTACTGATATAGCGAAACTTGAAATGCCCGATGGCTATGGCATCAAAGGTTTTATTGAAACCTTTGAACTAACCAAGGACTCAGACCTGAATTATAAACAGGCAATGGATCGACTTAAAGTACAAGGCTGTTATTACGGCACCACATTTAAGGGATGTTCTGTCAAATAATTAAATCAAAAATCCAGAGGGTAGAAAAAGTAGCCTGTCCCCTTTTTTTGAGTAAGACAATAATCAGTGCGATAAGTGATGTTTTTCTATGATCTCGGTAAATACCGCTTGGAGCATTACTTCGTCCGGGAGCTCACCACGCGCTGCTTTACCCCGAAGATCGTAGAGCTCAAAAAGACGTTCAACATCTTCTTGCTTAAGTTCGAAGCCTTTTGCTTCGATAGACCGCAGAAGTCCTTCGCTAATAGCAATTTGTTGTTCTTTATTTGCTACTGTCCACGCATCACCCATGTACCAGAAGACAACCATATCAGTTACAGGATAATGTCCTTTTTTGATGTAGGTGTAGTCATTAAAATATCGTTCCAGTCTATCTAATTGCATCAGCATCCTCCTGCCTCTCATAACAGGAGGTATGCAAAAGTTGGTCTATTAGTTAGAAAAAGGGAAAAAAGGGACACGCTGGCTTTATGTTCACTCTTACTATTGTCAGTCATATATTACCGTTGCTTACAAGATAAAAGTAGCCCGCGGGTTTTTGATTGGTCCCGACTGCTTTGTTGGCAACTATCTGCACCATGACTGACAACATGATATTAGACGATGTACTTCCCGGTCCATTTTTGGAGCTCTTCCACGCTCATCACCCTGGTTCTGCGGTTAATCTCATACCCGTTTTTAAAGAGAATCATCGTCGGGACGGAGCGGATGTTATAACGTGCTGCAAGTAACTTTTGCACATCGGTATCGACTTTGAGGAAACGGGCCTTCATCGGCAGGGCGGCGGCCGCCTCTTCGAATGCCGGGGCCAACATGCGACAGGGCGCGCACCAGGTCGCCCAGAAATCGACGACTACCACGATGTCGCTGTTCCAGATATGCTTGATAAATGCCGCTTCATCCACGCCGACAGGTTTCGTCTCCAGCAGCGAAGCCTTGCAGTGCGTGCAGTCGGCTTCGCTGTAATGCTCCTCTACGGGAATTGTGTTGATCTGATTGCAATTGGGACAGACTACTTTTTGTTTATCCATGACGCTATGCCTCCTGTGTCTCAATGTCTTTCCTCCCCGAAGCGCGGTGGGATTTGACTTTGTCGTGCAAAATTAAAGAATCAACTTTGACCCATGAGACTACAATCTGTCCTATGCAATTTTCAAACTATGAAAGATGAAACGGTACATCGTAGATTGCCAAGGCTTTGTCTTTGAATACACGTACTAAATAACGTGCAATAAAGTTCGACGCCTGAACATAGCATACAAGTGCTATTTGGTCGGGTTTAGGTTCCAAAGTTCCATTCAACAGGTCATTTATATAAGACAAGGGTGCTTTATGCTTTTGCTTGCTAACGTTTGAAATGAGCAATCAAAAAACCGCTTGCGGGTTTTTGATTGGTCTCCTTTGGTTTGTTATCCCTTTGTGACGGATTGGCTTGGATAGGACATTTCGAGAATCACAACATCGCCATCTGCCACAAATGGGCCATGCACTTCATACGGTGGTCTGCTCGCATAAAAACC
>NZ_JBFFOH010000247.1:0-2546 GCF_041562805.1 Sulfurovum sp.
AAAAGGTCATATTCTGTATATGTAGAGTTATTACTGGTAATGGTATAGTTTGCTTTGATTATCAAAGGTTTTCCTGCCGGTATTTTTGCCACCCGGCTTGGTGTATCACTATCCGTTTCGATCACACCTAAAAACTCATCTTTATCACACCCTTTGCTAAAGTCAGTTATAAAGGCGTAATAGTCATCAGTAAAAATCAATGTTTTACTTTTTGGTACCAACTGCAATGTCGCATAATCATTTGACTTTGTATCCACATAGGGTTTAGCACCACACCCTGAAAACAATATCCCGATTCCGACAAATGCGATTAGCAAACTTAAATTTTTTTTCATAAAAATCCTCCTTAAGAAATTTATAATAACAGTTTATAAATTAAGTTTCCATTACCCTTTAATGAATCATTTGTAATTACACCCCAGAGGTTGAATCTCCACTTTTCACTTTTGACGACTTTAGAGATGAGCGATTTCGAAAGATTTAGATAGTCTGCGATGTCTGCCTGGATGTATCCGTCGAGATAGGCATTGACTATCGCTGCGTTCCTTTCTTGTTTACTCTGAACATTATAAAAATGTTCTTCAAATGCTATGGAACAGCTCACCCTAAAGCCCTCGTCGGTTTTCTCTATTTTTTCCTGCTGCATTTTTTTGAGAACGTTCATCTCTTCTTCTGACATCGGCACATCCAGCAGCTCCGTGAGTGTTTGTATGTCGAATTCTTTTATAAGGATCGATGCTTTGGAACAGGGATGGTACGCTTTGGCATTTAAAAAGCATGCCGCCAAGGTAAAAGGGTATTCTCCTACTCTTACACATATGCCTGCTTCAACAGGGTTATTCTCTATATAGCGTATAAGTGTATAGAGATACGCTTCGGATGTTATGTATTTGGATTTGTAACGATCTTGCCAGAGGTGACCACTTCGTTGGTAGCGTTTATTGAAGTACTGAGCGTAATTGGCATTGGCGATGCGCATGCAGGTAGTGAGATTCTCTTTACTTGTTTCGATTAGCAGATGGTAATGGTTGTCCATAAGACAGTAATCATGAAGCGTTACATGATGTATTTGTGCCGTTTTATTAAAGATCTTTAAAAACATCTCTTTGTCTGTCGAGGTGTTAAAAACATCGCAACGGTTTACCCCTCTGTTAATGATGTGATGGTAACCCGCCAGATCTATTCGTGGACGTGTAGGCATGCAATCTCCTGTCACAAATAAAATAGATTACAATGATTTTAAACTACTATAGGTATACTATTCCGCATTGACATAAAAGTGGAGATGCAACCCCTGAGGTGTAATTTAATTGCTAAAAGGTTTAGATGTGAAATTAATTTATTGGGGAAAAGATAATGCATATGAGGCTGACAAATATGCACGTCCATTTGAAGAAAGAATTCTTAAAGGTGATCCAACAGTAGATATCCTCACTTATAACAAAAATAATCCATATGAGATTGCTCGTAGAAAAAGACTTTCTGATCATGAGTATGAATTTAGTCCTTACCCTGATCCCATGGAAGTAGGATCGGATAGATTAAAGCGTTATTTGGAATTGACAGCTGATACCCCAGGAATGGAGTTTCTTTTTAATGAGGTTAAACTCACCGCAATAGAACAAAAAGAGGTAGCGCTTTTTAGTGTTAAAGGTGTCAAACAGATGCCTTTTGACAACGATGCCCTAGATGAAAGAATTGAATATATTACAAATGAACAATTTGCCAACCCTAATGATCCTTATCCCATAGTAATCCCTAAAAAATTTATAGTCAAATCTCTCAATATTAAAACAAATCGTTTTGTATTTTACGGGACGTGGATCAATGCCTGTGCGATGAATAAAACCGTAGCGACATATTTGCAAGAAAGCGGTTTACGTGGATTTGATCTTCTACCCGTAGAGAAAAGAAAAGGTCAATGTGTTGATAATCATTTCTTTTTGCATATTCCAAACCTCATGCCACCTGCTTTTCAAGATTGTACTAGGGAGGAAGGCATTGAAGATGAGTGTAAGTATTTGGGGATCAAAGGATGTGCAAGCTATACCAAAGAGGCTGTAGAACAAGCTTTGGATTTTAATTATTCACGGGAGGCAGTTGGTCCGACTTATTGTATGGGAGAGATTGTCGTCAGTAAACAGTTTGTTGAACTATACAAAGAGAAAAAATTACGAGATATGAAAATACAACCTATTTTTACAATAGGAAGCGATTTATATAACGAGTATATTGAACAATATATGGCTTTTGAAAAGATGATCAAAGAGTATCATCCAAATAATAAGATTGTTGTGCTTTAAAATTTAGGGTCGGGTGACAACCCACTACTTTGCTCTGTTGCTAAAATTACATCCTAGTGGTTACATCTCTACTTTCTTTGATTTTGGAAATAAGGGGTATAAATAGAATTTAGGTGTCAATTCGGTGCCAATCCCTTTTCAGAAACTCAGCTATAATAAACGCACTAATGGGCATAAACAGGCAGAAACCGCAAGGTCTCTACACCTCTCTCCCGCTGCTGCCTCTAAGGTTTTTAGAGGTGT
>NZ_JBFFOH010000248.1:0-2540 GCF_041562805.1 Sulfurovum sp.
GGGCGTTGCTGTAATCTTTGTCCAATTGGTTGTTCTCAACAAAGTATTGGAGGTTTTTTGCGCTATCGCTATCTCTGCTGATTGCACTTTGGTCTATAGCCCTATGCGTGTTGATCTCCCATGCCTGTACATTTATTCCAACGGAAAGTAAGCCTAGGAGTAATAAGCTTTTCATGCAATATTTCCAGCCATTCATAATCACTGCTTCCATCCTTCACCACAACTTGAAAGAACACCGCATCTTGGCTCAAGATAATTATTTGTTACTTGCCCGTTTTCAAATATCGTATAATCGCAATCCGTATATTGATGAGTCGAAATTAGCCAAAATCCCGATGTCTTGTTTAGTACACCTCCCCACTTATCAAGCCTTATCGCAAAACTATCATCTCCAATTTTAAAGTAATAACCGCCTTTTAGGGTTATACACTCATGCAGTTGTGGTCGTTCGCTGCATGGCATCAATGTATAGGGTATTCCCTTTACATCCAGAATCGATTTCGGTTCTCCATGCTCTTTCGCATAGGCGGCAATCGCTTCTACGATGGGTTTTGTGGCCTTATGGATCTTTGGCCCGTCTTCACCGCAATGTTTGCTGCAGCCACCCAAAAAAACAACCAGTCCTAGTAATATAAAAAATTTATTCATCTATTTTCTCCCTAATATAGTGCATCTATAAGCCACATTTTTTTGCCATCAATACGCATCAAGTTAAAAGCGCCTTCAATCTCTTCCGTCTCAGTTTTAATATGTATCTTAACGGTAGCTGCACTGCTTTGAAAGTAGGATTGTTCCCAGCTGATAATGTGAGAGTAGTACCATTTGGCATTTTCCGTTACACGTGGGTCACTGTATATAAAATCGATCAATTTAGGGTCGTTTCCAAGCAACTTTTCTACTGTTGCTCTGTCATCATCGATCAAAGCTTTCACAAACGCTTTTGCCACATCAACCGGTTCTGCCCCCGTAGGGTCTTTTTGCTCTTCTGTCATCTTGACGTCCAATGAAAGCGCAAAATCTCTGCTGCTGTAAAGCTGGTTGTCTGTTGTTCGGATCGTCACACGCGGTTTGTAGCGTCCTTCCTCCGTATAGTTGACCGTGAAGTTGCTGTCAGCCGCCGTATGGATTTCGTCGATAACGCCGTCACCGTTGCTGTCAAAGAGGTATTCGCCGACGTTTAAAAGTGTGCCGACTTCTACGGTTGTTTGTAGAGACCCGATGCCTTCATAACTTCCTGCACGCATCCCGATGGGTGCCGTACCGTTGGCCTCTGATGTCAGGCTAATGAGGGTAGAGAGCGAAACATTGTCTTCACTGGTTGCAGTGATGTTGATCTCGTTGCTGCCTTGAAGAAGCGGCAGGTTGTAGAGGTAGTAGGTTCCGTTGTTGTCCACACCTTTTATCTTGATGGTGCGGTTTTGTTCGGCGACCAAAGTTTGGTTTACGGCAGACAGGCTTGCGGTATTGGTTGTGTTAACTTCCAATGTGATGTGATTGTAAACGATCGTCTGATTCGATTCTGATGAGAGCAGTGTTACGGTCGGTGTCGGGTCAGATTCTTCCAGTTCACCACCGACTAGGAAACGGTACTTGATCTCTTTAATATATATCGCTTTATTCTCTTTTGTCGGTTTGAGGCTTTTAATCTCAACTTCGTACACGCCCGGCTTTAACGGATCGTCAGGCGTATAAGTCACCGTTTTTGTCTCTTCGTTGTAACTAATGACACCTTTTACATGATCGTTTGTCTTGGAAGAGAGATAGACTAGCTTGACATTGTTCTTTTGCACAGAGGAAGGGTCAAGCGGTATACTAAAGACCGCTTCAATCTTAGTCGATGTATCAACATTTTCCTGGCCCGGGGAAGGAACAAGCTTAACAATTACATCCTGGTCAATTCCTTTAGACTTGGAAAGATCGTCATTGACCCCACTGTTATTGCCATCAACCCCTAAAGAGTTAGCAGCACTAAACGCTGGAGCTGCTATTTGGCTACTTGCAACTGTATTTGTTGCTGTCTCACTCACTGACTCATCATCACTCGAACCACAACCACTCATCAAGGTCAACGATAAGACCAATACCGCAGTAAATAGGTTTTTATAATTACACATATTGTTTCCTGTTTTTTAATAATAGAATTTATATGCTACCTTAAAAAATTATAAAAAACCTAATTTATAACAAAATCCTATAAAAAAGAGGTAATATGTTTAAATTTCACCTTTATTCCTGTGTCTAAGTTATACTTGCAATTATGCTGTGGAGGCTCAAAACAAAAATATTGCACTTGAAAGAGTATTGATCGGTTAAGGAGGAGTATAAGACAGCAATCAACTAAAGGCCTTACTTGTTTATCTTCTCAGCGCATTGACTAAGAGAAACCAAGTAATTAATCCTTCTCTTTCAAAACCCCGTATATCTTAGCCATCATCGGCGTAGGGAGTCGTAACCTTTGGCCTTCGCGGACGATGTAGCCGCAGAGGCTCTCCAGCTCTGTTCTGGAGCCGTTTTGAAAATCAAGATGCATCGATGTCGAA
>NZ_JBFFOH010000249.1:0-2487 GCF_041562805.1 Sulfurovum sp.
CTCAGATGAAATATATAATATATAAGCCTTTTAAAATATGGATAGGTATGCCTTTGCTCCTTGCACACCTTCTTCAAGCATCACCTATTATCAGACAAGTAGAAGTCATTACTCGGTATGAAGAACAAAAAAAGATCTATGAAGAACAAACTAAAGCGCGTCAAACTGCAGAAGCTATCTATACGGAATTAACACCTATTCCTTTATCTCAAGACAGTAACACATCACAAGCTTGTATTGAGATTGAAAGTATTGACACGGAAAATATTACACTGATTGATAAAGATGTCTTGGATGTACTTAAAAAACCTTACCTTCACAGATGTGATACGATGCATGATATCAATACCTTGGTGAAGAAAATAAATAATATCTATATAGAAAAAGCATATGTTACTTCTAGAGCGTATATTAAACCTCAGGAGTTATCAAAAGGGCATTTGGTGATCGTTGCGATGGAAGGTAAAGTAGAATCAGTAAGCGGGAAAAATATTTCAACAGCATTGGTTTTTCCCTTTATAGAAAATGAAGCGCTTAATCTTAGAAATTTGGAAATGGGTCTGGAACAGCTAAATCGTCTACAGTCTGTACAGGCTACTATGAGTATAAATCCAGGTGATGAAGAAGGTTTTTCACAAATAGATATCATAGGTAAAAAGACAGGATCTATAATACATGGTTCGCTAGGTGTCAATAACTATGGAACAGAGAAATCAGGAAAGTATCAATTCAGTGGATCTGTTGGATGGGATGATCCTTTAGGGATCAATGATCTATTGACACTGAATTTGAATACTACCGATAAACAAGATAATGAGAATAATTCACTGGGCAATAGCATTAGTTATGGATTACCTATAGGCAGAGTGTATTTGGAACTCAGCTATTCCAAGTTTGATTATGATCAAATTGTGAATGGGCTGAATGTCGATTATCAGTCAAGTGGTGAGAATGAAACATTTCAAATAAAATCAGAGTATAAACTTTTCCATACCAAACAACAAAAAGGGAAGTTCGATCTCTCTTTGTTACATAAAAAGAATGATAATTATTTGGCAGATGTCTATTTGGATACCTCAAGTAATGCATTAACGATTTTACAGTTCTCTTATACGCACAATTACAGTGGCTCTACATGGGATGGGTATGCTACGCTGCGCTACAATCGTGGGTTGGACTGGTTTGGTGCAAAAACAGGTTCTTCAGCAGACACGACTTTTGATAAATATACGTTAGACCTTAGTTATAACAAACGAATTAACAGTGAGGGAATTCCTGCATTCTATAATTTTTCTTTCTATGGACAATATGCCAAACAGGGCATTGTCGGTTCTGAACAAATAGGAATTGGTGGTCCATACAGTGTAAGAGGATTTAAAAATGAGAGCCAAATTTCTGGAAACAAAGGTTTTTATGTACGTAATGAACTGGCGTTTAGTCAGCCATATACAAACGGTACCATCAGCCCTTATTTAGCTTTGGATTATGGTCTAGTCAGTAGAAATGAGGAAAGTTATGGCGGTCATATCGTAGGAGTTGCTGTGGGGTGCAGGTTTAATTTTAATAATTGGTCTTTGGATCTGTCTCAATCCCTCCCTGTTATAGACTCTAATAAAATAACCTATACACCCAATGGTGATGAAGTACGTAAAACAAATAATGGTCTGAGCGGATTCAGTCTCTCTTATAGATTTTAAAAGGTAAAACATATGCATACAATAAAACTAAACCTATTTAGACAACTTCTTTCAGTATTCATTTCCTTCCTTTTTATAACTCAGCCTATGATGGCAGCAGAAATAATAGTTGACCATACACGTACAGATCAACATACTTCTGTAGACAGTGCAGCCAATGGTACTCCTGTAGTAAACATCGCAAGACCCAATACAAACGGTGTGTCTCATAACACATATATACAATTTAACGTACCCACACAAGGAACGATACTCAACAATTCAGGGCAAGAGATAAACACACAATTGGCAGGATACATTTATGGGAATGAGAATGTACGTGATGGTTCTGCCTCACTTATACTCAATGAAGTCTCAGGAACCAATAGGTCTCATCTTAATGGATATCTTGAAGTTGCAGGAGAAAGTGCAGATGTCATCGTAGCAAATCCTAATGGAGTCACGGTGAATGGTGCGGGTTTTATAAATATCCCTAAAGCCACACTGACTACGGGGAAAGTAAGTTTTAATGGTGATCGACCCATTTTTGATATAGAAGGTGGAGATATCTTTATAGAGGGTAAAGGGTTGGATGCAAGAAGTACTTCTAGACTAGAACTGTATACTCAAGCGATCAAACTCAATGCTAAATTGTATGCGAATGACTTAAAAGTTGTTACGGGATTGAATCATATAGATAGGGATGGTATAGTTAGAAGTACTGACGGTTCAGGTAAAGAAAGACCTAAGTTCAGTATAGATTCCACAGCACTTGGAGGTATCTATGCCAATGCCATCTCTCTTGTGGGTA
>NZ_JBFFOH010000250.1:0-2439 GCF_041562805.1 Sulfurovum sp.
GATCTGCATCGGCAACGGTGCCAAAGAGAAGCACCGCGAGAACATCACCTCTTTCTTCTCCCCGGAGGGCGGGTTCTGTTCTATCCGGGTCAAGGAGGGTGCGGTGCTGGTCGGCTGGTTTCGGGGGCGTTTCATTGAGGACCGTTTCGGGCTGCTTTACGGCAAAGGCAAGACTATTCGTACGCAGAAGGTGGTTTCTTTGGACAAAGCAACGCGAGAGGCGATTCGCCACTATGTACAGGAGACCCTGATCTATCTGCTCGAGCATCAGGCGATGATGGAGCTTAAAAGCTCGCTCAAAAAGTAAGATCATAAAGCGGGTCAGGCGTTGAAAATCTACCCTAATTAATATCCGTAATCATGTTGTCATATTGCTATCTTCTTTACTTCTTTATCATCAGGTTTTTTTGACAAAGATAGTACACCATCCATTTGGATTGATATCTCCTTCTACTGTTTTACATTTATTCGTTTCAGGGATGAAATGCATACAATTCATACACTTTTTCCCTTCGTTTGGTGTATCTTGGTATTTGACGATATCCTTAGTTGTTTTCGCATAGAGTGGCATAGTGTAAAAACTTGCCAATCCAAGGGCAGACAAGTATTTAAAAAACTTCTTCTCGACTTTGATGTTTTCATGTTAATTCCTTTGAGTGTTTACATGGAATGTGTGTGTCAGATTAAAGCATTTCTGTACTCTTTACACGATGCCTATTATTATCTTAAATTGATGTTAAGTAAAATGGGTGCAATGTATTTGCCAAAATGTAAAGTCATGGGATAAGGTTACAAATATTACAAATAAAGAAATTCATATTGGTAACCTGACTCCTTTTTCCTTTTATAAAGTGCTCTGCTACTGTTTATTTAGAAGTAGCAACCTGTAATGTGTCAAACTCCCTAAACGTGATCTCTTGTTCAGATCCGACCTGCCCTTTCCAGACTTTATGCTCATTCACACCTTTACATTTTAATGAGGCTAAAAATTTACCTTTTCCGACAAGGTTATGATCTTTTATAAAATAGTTATAAGGGGTGTACTCTTTTTTTGGACTTTTAGAGTTCTCTTGTGCTAAAAACGAGTCGATGGTCTTCTCTTCTGAACTGTTGTAAAGACAAACATCCCCCTCAAGGTATTTCGCTCCCGTTGTATAGCTGTCTTTTCCTCTGAAATATATCATCTCGTTATTTTTTGATTTTTTACTCACTAGCTTGACATTGTCCAGTTTAAATCCTGCGTCATATTTGTTGTATATACCACCGCCTTTTACATAACCTGTAAAATTACTTATTTTTGGCAGTGTCGCTGTAAGCGCATCAGTTTGTATGAGGTTTTCATCATTACCTATCTCCATAACCGATGAGTCATGGTTATTTTCGCTGGCAATCCTGTTTTGCACGACAAGAACATTTTTTATCTCGCCTTGATAGCCCAAATCAACATCGACAGAGTCATCCATAGCGTTATAGACGAAGAGCCCATCGATCGTGACACTGCCTCCCCAGATCTCAATGCCGTCGTCTTGTCCACCTATAATAGCGATGTTTCTGATCGTAGTCCCACTCCCCACACCTGCGAGTGAAAGACCATTTAGCTCTCTGTCTTTTCTCACTTCATATCCGGTATGTTTGATAACAACATATTCCAAGGCTCCGGATGACTCATTATCATGTAGATGGTCCGAACTTCCAAAAGAGATACTCTCATCTGCTTCATACTTATTGTTCTCATAATGAGTAAAGGCATTGCCTGCAATGACCACGCCGCCCCACTCTCCAACTCCATTCGTCGATGAAAATCCCAACAAATCCATTTGAGAAGTAAATACGATAGGTTCTTTTTCTGTTCCTTTAGCATCGATCTTTGCATCTTGAGCGATCACAAGAAAAGAGAAAAGGCTGCAACCGGCAAGTGTAGTACCCGGTTTAATGGTCAGCGTTGCCCCATTTTGTACAATAACTTTTTTATCGATGCCATAGATCTTAGAAGGATCCAATGTCATATTGGAGTCAATAACGTTCGGCAACCTTTCATCCACAATAAAGCTCTTACAATTTCCCATATCTGCACTGGCATTTGTGCCAAGCAGCGATGCAAATAGAACACGAAGTATCAGTTTTTTAATCATTTTGATTTTTCCCATGCTATCTTAATTAATGAACGCAACATTACTATAAGAATATTACAGGGAGGTATCACGATTACACCTTCCTCTGCATGTTCTTATCTTCTTTTGAGTATTATATTTCAATTCATGTGTTACGGAAGAGTAGAGATAAAAATTAATATTGGTAACCTGAACATTCCTCCTGATTATTTGCTTAAAAACGGGTAGTTTTATTTGATCACATAAGCTCTATCTTGCAGTATCATATTCCAGATCACACGTACCAAATGTCTCCCCATGGAGCGTATTGCTTGTTGGTATCTTTTAC
>NZ_JBFFOH010000251.1:0-2414 GCF_041562805.1 Sulfurovum sp.
CATGACGTTTCTATACAGCAGTATGTGCTTGAAAGTCTTGGATTTAATGTCATAAGTTCAAATGTAGTACACATTGACACTTCTTACGTTAGAGGTGATGAGCTAGACCTCAACGGTCTCTTTACAATTGCCAACGTCAGTGATGAAGTCAATGCTCTGCAAGCAGGTATACCGCAAAAATTAAGCGAGTTTGAGATGTATCTTTCAGACCGAGAACATGAGCCAAACATCGAGATCGGCAAACACTGCAACAACCCTTACAAATGTGATGCCAAGGATTATTGCTGGAAAGTTCAAAGAGACATTCCAGATTACTCGGTTTTCAATATCTTTAATCCCGGCACTAAAAAGCAGATAGAACTGTACGAGCAGGGCATTGTAAAGATCGAAGAGATTCCGGATGAACTCAAAATGACAGCGATCCAAAAACAAAAGGTAGAGAACTGGAAAAGTCAGGCGAGCTACATTGACAAAGAGAGCATCGAAGCCTTTCTTGATACCTTGACCTATCCTATCTATCATCTCGACTTCGAGACCTTTCAACAGGCTATTCCTGAGTGGAAAGGGATAAGCCCATACCAACAGATCCCGTTCCAGTATTCGTTACATATAGAGCATGCAGACGGCACACTAGAGCATAAAGAGTTTTTAGCAGAAGATGGCAGCGACCCACGACAAGAACTTGCAACAAGACTGGTAGAAGACATTCCGGTTCATGTAACAGTACTGGCATATAACATGAGCTTTGAAAAAGGGGTCATTGAAAAGCTCGCTATAAATTACAGTGAATTAACAGATCATCTACGAAGCATCAATGAAAACCTGAACGACCTGATGCTCCCGTTCCAAAAGCAGTATTACGTCACACCACAGATGCAGGGAAGTTACTCCATAAAATACGTTCTACCTGCACTGGTGCCAGAAATGGAACGTGCCTACAAAGAGCTAGACGGTGTACAAAACGGAACCGAAGCCATGAATGCTTTTGCCAGGCTTTCGAGAATGGCACCGGAAGAAAAAGAGAAGATTAGAAATGCGTTGTTAGCGTACTGCAAGCTCGATACTTTGGCGATGGTTGAAATTTTGAAACATTTAAAAGGAGTACTCTAATGACTCTGGTGGAAAAATTAGAAGCTTTTATTTTTGATGTTGATGTTCAAAAGAACATCTCAGCAATTACTAATAATTTTATGGATTTGAATATATTTGAAGTTACAGGGATGGGTTCTCAGGAAATTAAACATTCAAATGTTTTAGCGTGGTTGCTCGATAGGAGAGAACATGATTTTGAGCATCAGATACTTGAAAAATTTCTTACCAAAGTAGGAGACTTGGCAAAAGATGATCAATTACTTCACTATGTTTTTTTACCAAAATATAAACGATCAATAGAAATATTTAGAGAAAAAAATGGTATTGATCTTTTAATTGTGGACAATGTAAATCATGTTGTTATAGCAATTGAGAATAAGGTTTTTGCAAATGAGCGTACAGAAGGTGAAGATGGTGGTCAATTAAATAAATATGAAGAGTATGTGAATAAAAATTTCTCTGATTTTAAAATGTTTTTTATCTATTTAACACCAGATTTATCTGATGCATCTACAGATAATTGGATAAACGCAAGTTATGAGATGCTAGTTAGTTGTTTGCATGAAATATTAGATACAAACGAGGTTTTACCTAAAATTAGATTGATCGTTAAAAGTTATATTGATTTACTAAAAAGGAGAGGCATAGTGGCTGATAAACAATTGAAAGCATTGTGTGAAAAAATATGGGCTGACCAAAACTATAGGGAAGCATTGGAAGTCTTATATGAATATAAGCCGTCGAATTACGAAGTAATATCAAAAATTTTATTAGATGAATTAAATGGTATTGGTGCTGTGAGTGAATACTATGCAGGTAAAAATAATGATATCATTTTCAGGACTCAGTGTATTAATAAAAATCTTTATGATGATAATGAGTTGTTTTATAATTTGACATTTGGCTACGATGGCGTTTTCCTAGCATTATACATTCCAAAAGAAGATACTAAACTAGATAAATATTATCAAAAATTATTTCCTGAAAAAGCTAAAAAGAATCAGAGATATTATAGAAATCAGCTAATAGCGATTCGAGACAAAAAGTGGGATCGTTATGTAAATGATGTAAGTATAAATGATCTTTATACTGAAATTATTGAGGATATCAAGAAGGTATTTAATTGTTTAAGCATCACTGATCAGAAACTTTCTAGTTTACTTAGAAAAAAATAGGGAGGAGAGTCGATGCTCTCTGATGAGAGCACCATTCTTAAGGAGTGTTATATATAAAAAAGACGGCTTAAAAAACCATGTCCAAGTGCGGAGAGTCCTCATCGATGTAGATGCCTGCGTCTTCGTAAGCTGCCATGTGGTGTGCGA
>NZ_JBFFOH010000252.1:0-2336 GCF_041562805.1 Sulfurovum sp.
CTTGGGCTAATGAATATGTTCTCTGGTAATGCCGTTGAACGTTTAAGTATCATCTCTTTAGGTATTATGCCTTATATTACTGCTTCCATCGTTATGGAACTTCTCGCAGCAACTTTCCCAGCACTCGGTCAAATGAAAAAAGAACGTGACGGTATGCAAAAATATATGCAGATCATTCGTTATTTCACTATTTTTATTACTGTAGTACAAGCTATTGGTGTATCAATGGGACTTCAAAGTATGACAGGTAGAGCTGGACAGGCTGCTGTAATGATCGATCCTACGATGTTTACAATTATTACTACCTTCTCTATGTTGGCAGGTACGATGTTGCTTATGTGGATCGGTGAACAGATCACACAAAAAGGTATTGGTAATGGTATATCACTTATTATCTTTGCTGGTATTGTGTCTGGGCTACCATCTGCTATAGGTAATACAGTAAGAGCAGTAAATGCCGGTGAGATGAACTTCTTAGTAGTACTTGGTATTTTGGCAATTATGCTGATCACTATCTTGGCTATTATCTATGTTGAACTTGGTGAGAGAAGAGTGCCTATCTCTTATTCAAGAAAAACCATTATGCAGAATCAGACAAAGAGAGTGATGAACTACATTCCTGTAAAGGTAAACCTTTCAGGTGTGATTCCTCCTATCTTTGCTTCTGCTGTATTGATGTTCCCCCTGACTATGCTTCAGTCAAGCACTACGCCATTTCTAATGGCTATTGCTGATTCCTTGGCACCAGGTGGAATCACATTTAATGTTGTAACATTCTTGCTTGTAATGTTCTTTGCATTCTTTTATGCATCAATCGCATTTAATGCTAAAGACATTGCAGACAACTTGAAAAGACAAGGTGGATTCATCCCTGGTGTAAGACCAGGTGAGCACACTAAAGAATTTTTAAATGAAGTTGCAAGTAGATTGACGGGTTCAGGTGCCGTAAATCTTGCAATCGTTTCTACGATACCCTTCATGGTTATCTCTGGAATGGGTGCCAGCTTCTACTTCGGTGGGGTTGCTGTACTGATTATTGTTCAAGTTGCACTCGATACAATGAGAAAGATCGAAGCGCAAAGAACAATGAACCAATATGATACATTGGGTAATGTAGGTCTATAATGGCTATTGCTATCAGAAAACCTGATGAGATCGCTAAGCTCAGACGAGCTGGCGAGATCGTTGGTAAAACACTTCAATATCTTCAAAACATAATCAAACCAGGTATGACACTTAGTGAAATTGATGCTTTAGGTGAGGCGTATATACTTAAACACGGAGCGGTACCATCTTTTAAAGGATTGTACGGGTTTACGGGTTCTGTATGTACTTCCTTAAATGAGGTATGTATTCATGGTGTCCCTACAGATAGAGTGATTGAAGAAGGTGATGTTCTCGGTTTGGATATCGGAACAAAACTGGATGGTTATTTCGGCGATGCTGCGATTACAATGGCAGTGGGTAAAATAAGTGCTGAAGATGAAGCACTTATAGCGTGCTCAAAAGGCGCGCTTTATCATGCGATAGACTCTATCAGAGAAGGGATGCGTTTTAAAGAATTGACAAAAATTCTTGAAGACTATATCGTATCTGCAGGGTTTGTTCCATTGCGTGATTATTGTGGTCATGGTATCGGTACAAAACCGCACGATGAACCTAATATCCCTAACTATCTTGAGGGTAAACCAAACCAGGGACCTAAGATCAAAAATGGAATGGTCTTCTGTTTGGAGCCTATGGTATGTCAGAAAAGTGGTACTCCTGTACTTCTTGAGGATAAATGGTCAGTCATTAGTGAAGATCAACTCAGATCAGCACACTATGAACACCAAGTTGCAGTAGTAGATGGCAAAGCTGTCATCTTAACTGAAGCATAATAATTGATAAAGGAATACAATGGCTAAAGATGATGTAATAGAAATTGATGGTAAAGTGGTTGAAGCATTACCAAATGCGACATTTAGAGTAGAATTAGAGAACAAGCACATAGTGCTTTGTCACATCGCTGGAAAAATGAGAATGCACTATATTAAAATTCTTCCGGGTGATACTGTAAAAGTGGAGCTTACTCCATATAGTCTTGACAAAGGTCGTATCACATTTAGATACAAATAGAACGAGAATATTCTCGTTCGCCCCTGCATTTACACTTTTTTGTAAATGCACACTACTTTTTAAATCCTCCCACATTTTATATAAGATAAACTTAATAAATATTTCGGTATAATCCCCATCCCTAAAACTATTAGGCTTTAGGAAACTGCGCGAAGAATCTTTGATTAAGTCGCACCGATTACTCAAGGGTTGGATTATGATACATCAATAATCCACGC
>NZ_JBFFOH010000253.1:0-2294 GCF_041562805.1 Sulfurovum sp.
CAGCAGGTCGATGCCTCTGAACTCTTTGGCGAATATGAGAGCGAAGAGGAGCTGTAAAAGCTTTTGGCTTTTACAATATCTATAAGCCTCACACCGTGAGAATCCCTGCATCCAAAATTAATAATTTAAAATTAGACGCCCTCTCTCCTAAACCGCACTACATTATGTGTCATTGTCCGCGACAAATAGAACCGCATCTCCAGCATTAGCGACAATGCTCAGGCAAGCAACTATGTGTATGTCAACGGCAAACCAAAATTTCACACTAAAATCAAGACTGCCTCCCTATTCTGGGAGCTTACAATAAAATAAATGCCGAATTCGGCTCCGCTATTGACAATGTTCACAACAAAGCATAGCAGCGTGTTTAAGATGCTCTCAGCCATATATTCATAAAACATTAAGAAGGTATTATAGGTATCACCCCTGACCTTTGAAGAGCGTTGTTGTTTTGTTTACTATCCCCTCCTATACTTCCACCGAAATCAATTGATTACCAAAAAAAACCAAAAAAAATATATAAGGAGTTTCAAATGTTCAAGCACGTTATGCTTCTCGTCGGTGTTTTAAAAATTCTAATGCTTAGTGTTGCGGTAATTTTTATCGGCAGCACTATGCCAGAGGTCTAAACAGCCTTATCTTTCTCGTTCCCATCGCTCCGGCGTGGGAATGCAGAGCACAATTTCAACAATCAACCAACTTCATTCCACCGCTGGGGTTGAATCTTCCAACAGCAAAAGAGTTATTTTTTTCTTTTAACTGCTAGACTTTTTTTTAAATTCTCTTGAAAATCATCTTGTTCTGCTTTGTCAAAATAGTACATCACCATCTCTTTTGACTTTGCAGCTCTCTGATCTTGAGAGAGCCTTTTAAACGTTTTGTAGAGCTCTTGCCCTGCTTTAAAGTCTATGGACTCATCATCTTTAAAGAGATAACCATGTAAATGTCTCTTTGCATCAGTACTGATCTTTGGATGGTACTCCGAAAACATCTCTATCGTCTCGACGGTGATAATACCTTGCTCGAGCATAACAGCAGCATCGATCATATCTCTGCTCTTTTCTCTGTCTAAAAGTGCGAAGGTTTTGAGTTTGGCGAGTGTCTCTATGTCTAAGATCTGCAACGCTTTTGAGTCTTCATATAGTTGCGGCTTGGCAGCAGCCAATATGCCTTGTCTTATAGCATCTTCCGCAAAGAAGAACTCCACTTTAAGTCCACTGAAATCAAACGTCATGACACGTGTATTAAGATCAATGCCCCGCTGAATTCTAAATGTGCTTTCTTTCGGGTCGCGAACTTTACGGCCGCCGTGAGCAATTGCAAAGCTTGTTATGGCACTTACCGGCAGCTCTTGTGAGCATATGAAATCCAAGTCATACGATATACGGTGATCCAAATAGTAGGAGAGAGCCGTTCCACCTGCAAAATAGATATGACAGCGACCTTCTTCTGCTTGAAACAGTGCAGCATCTTTAATGCGCTCCAGCAGTGCTTTAGCTTCATTTGTCATTCATACTCCATTGTGCACATTTTTCCAACTCTTTTCGAACCGACATAAAACGTTCATCGTTTCTGTTTTTGAAATGTTTCAGTGCGATCGCTAAAACCCGTTTATAGCCAAAAAGATGATACAAGGCTGAAATATCTTTAAACCGAGGGACTTCAATATACCTGGTAATTAAAGTGTCTACTTTCACTTCAGCACCATTACCGACACTCCAAAACAAGTCGTTTGTAAACATAGCTTTATTAATAGCTATTGATTTGTCAGAAAATTTATACACAGACTTGCCTGGTTTAAAAAACTTTCCACGACTGTGCTTAACTATCTCTCCACGATCTGCCAGCCTTGAAATATAAGCTCTCTCTTTCGGCCCAATGTTTCCAATTACGGAGTAAGCATATATTTTTTGTGTATTTAATCTTTTGATTTTTTTTAAAAGACCGTCGGTTGATGATCTGTTTTCTGCTTGTATATTATTCATAATGGCCACAGTATATCATAATTGTTTCGTCATCAATAAATAAAGTTATATAATACATTGTTTTTAAGTAATAATTAATAATTACAAAAGCTCGTAATATAGGGGCTAAAAGTTGTTTTAAACAGTATATTTGTTTTATTTTTGTTTCGTTGACTATAAAATAATGTAAACAAAATATTGTTTTTTATATATCTTTAATAAATCACAATATAAATTTCACTCACTCTCTGCTTATTAATCCCGCCTCTTAAACCGAACGGCATTTTTGTGTTCACTTTTAGACTCTGAGATACACCCTATCTGATACTC
>NZ_JBFFOH010000254.1:0-2276 GCF_041562805.1 Sulfurovum sp.
AAAGCATCACCAGTTGCAGATGCAGCGTATGCTATAGACCTTTTTGAAAACAAGATCCCAGCAGGTGTGGATGATGCAGCTTACATCAAAGCAGCATTTTTAAATGACATTGTTCAAGGTAATGTAACTTGTACAGAGATCGATGCAGTAAGAGCAACAGTTCTTTTAGGAACAATGTTAGGTGGATTTAACGTTGCACCTCTTGTTGATGCACTTAGCTCAACTGACGCAGCAATTGCAGAATCAGCAGCAACACAACTTAAAAATACATTGCTTGTATATGATTCATTTAATGATGTTAAAGCACTTATGGATAATGGTAATGCATTGGCTAAAGAAATAATTGAGTCATGGGCTAATGCTGAATGGTTCTACAACAAGCCAGAGATGAAAAAAGAGATCACACTTACTGTATATAAAATTCCTGGTGAAACAAATACAGATGATCTTTCTCCAGCATCTGAAGCATTTACAAGAGCCGATGTTCCACTTCATGCGAATGCTTTCCTAGTAAATAGAATGGATAATCCACTCGATACTATGAAAGAACTTAAAGCAAAAGGAAACCCGCTTGTCTATGTTGGTGATGTTGTAGGTACTGGTTCATCTAGAAAATCTGGTATCAATTCACTTCAATGGCACATGGGTGAAGATATTCCTTTCATTCCTGGTAAAAGAACTGGCGGTGTGGTTATCGGTGATATCATTGCACCGATCTTCTTTAACACTGCAGAAGATTCTGGATGTATACCTATCCAAGCACCTGTAGGAGAGCTTAACACTGGTGATGTGATCACGCTTAAGCCTTTTGATGGTGTCATTGAGAGAGATGGTAAAGTGGTTTCTGAGTTTAAACTTGAGCCAAACACACTTCCAGATGAGATGAGAGCAGGGGGACGTGTACCACTTATCATCGGTAAAGGTCTTACTGTTAAAGCAAGAGAAGCACTGGGAATGGATGCTGGAGATATCTTCATGACACCTGATATTCCTGCTGATAATGGTAAAGGTTTCACACTTGCACAAAAAATGGTAGGTAAAGCTGCCGGTATGGATGGTGTTAAACCAGGTGTTTATTCAGAGCCAGTATGTACAACTGTTGGATCTCAGGATACAACTGGTGCAATGACAAGAGATGAAGTAAAAGATCTTGCAGCACTTAGTTTTGGTGCAGACTTTGTACTTCAGTCATTCTGTCATACATCTGCTTATCCAAAACCAGCAGATATCAAACTACAGCATACACTTCCACAGTTTATGACTGAAAGAAAAGGGTTTACACTTAGACCGGGTGATGGTGTTATCCACTCATGGTTGAACAGAATGTGTCTTCCTGATACAGTTGGTACTGGTGCGGATTCACACACAAGATTCCCAATCGGTATCTCATTCCCGGCTGGTTCTGGTCTTGTTGCTTTTGCAGCAGTTACAGGTTCTATGCCACTTACTATGCCTGAGTCAGTACTTGTACGTTTTTCAGGTGAAATGCAACCAGGTATCACATTGCGTGATATGGTAAATGCTATTCCTCACCAGGCAATTAAAGATGGTTTACTTACTGTTGAAAAAGCTGGTAAGAAAAACATCTTTGCCGGACGTATCTTAGAGATAGAAGGACTTGAAGACCTTAAGTGTGAGCAAGCGTTTGAACTTTCTGATGCATCAGCAGAGCGTTCTGCAGCTGCATGTACAGTGAAGTTAAATAAAGAGCCTGTTGCTGAGTACTTAGCATCTAACGTAGCATTGATCGAAGAACTTATTGCTCAAGGGTATGAGGACAAAGCTACTCTTGAGAGACGTGCTCAAAAAATGAGAGACTGGATCGCAAACCCAGTACTTCTTGAAGCAGATGCGGATGCAGAGTATGCTGCTGTTATCAAAATTAACATGTCTGACATCAAAGAACCGATCGTTGCTTGTCCTAATGACCCAGATGATGTTAAAACATTGACTGAAGTACACGAAGCAGGACTTAGAACAGAGGTAGATGAAGTATTTGTTGGTTCTTGTATGACGAACATTGGTTTGTTTAGAGCCAATGCAGAAGTACTTAGAGGAGAAGGTCCGGTTGAAACTAAACTTTGGATCTGTCCTCCTACTAAAATGGATGAGAAGACACTGACTGAAGAAGGTTACTATTCTGTATTCGGAATGGCTGGAGCACGTATCGAGCCTCCAGGATGTTCACTCTGTATGGGTAACCAGGCAGCTGTTAAGCAAAATGCATGGGTATTCTCTACATCAACTAGAAACTTTGATAACAGACTTGGTAAAGG
>NZ_JBFFOH010000255.1:0-2258 GCF_041562805.1 Sulfurovum sp.
AGAGATGGATACTGTAGCCAATGTGAAAGAGGGTCAGATCCTCATCGCTATGCCAAGTTCCGGAGTACACTCAAACGGATATTCATTGGTAAGAAAACTTTTCTTTGATAAGTTAGGTATGAGCCTTGAGACTGAGTTTGAAGGTAAACCACTTGTAGAGACTTTACTTGAACCGACACGTATCTACGTGAAAGAGTATAAAGCCAATAAACAGTATGTAAAAGCTTTAGCCCACATCACAGGTGGGGGAATCGTAGAAAACCTTCCTAGAGTCCTTCCAGAGGGTATGAGAGCCATTGTAAACAAGGACAGCATCAGAGTATTGCCGATCTTTGAATTTATGGGTCAGTATGTTGAAGAAGAAGAAATGTACAGAGCCTTTAACATGGGTGTAGGAATGGTATGGGTTGTAGAACCTGAAAATGTAGATGCAGTACTTGCAAATACAGACGGTTATGTCATCGGTGCCCTTGCGCATGGTGAAAAGGGTGTAGAGATGGTTTAATCCATCCTCTTAGCTTTTAAAACAGAAGAGATGTGATTTACATCTCTTTTACTCCTTGGGTACACAGACCCCTTTTTCTATACACTCTCTATCCAATTCCCCACTTTTCCATTTTGCAAGATACGCTTTTAGGTTATTGTATACATCTCCTTGCAGCATATAGAGCCCTATGAGGTTTGGTAAGGCCATGGCTAGGATGAGCAGATCAGAGAACTCTAACAGCGTAGAAGCGCTGGTTACTGATGCCATGACCGTAAAGGATACAAAGATCAGTTTGTACAGTAATGTATATTTTTCACCAAATAAATATGTCCAAGAACGCTCTCCGTAATAAGACCATGAGATCATCGTGGAAAATGCGAAAAGTACGATGGAAAATGACAAGACAATAGGGAACCATGAAATAACGGTCCCATAGGCTGCCGAAGTGAGTGCGGCACCTTGTTTGGTAGCAACTAGATTGGCAAATTCACCGCTAGGATCGTAGACACCAGTGGTAACGATCACAAGGGCTGTCATACTACAGATTACGATCGTATCTATAAATGGTTCATAGAGGGCAACCATCCCTTGTCTGACAGGATACTTTACTGAGGCAGTAGAGTGTACGATAGCAGCAGATCCTATCCCTGCTTCACTTGAAAAAGCGGCACGCTTAAAGCCTTGTACAAGTACACCTATCAGGCCGCCTGCTGCTGCAGTAGGAGCAAAGGCTTCATGAAAGATGGTTGAGATGGCATCAGGCACTGCTGAAGCATTTGTGATAAGTATCCATAAGGATGCAAGCAGGTAGATAAAGACCATGGCAGGAACGATCTTTTCTGCAGTACTGGCGATACGCTTAATGCCACCGATAATGACAAAACCTACGATCGTTGCCATAATGAGACCGAATACAATAGGGTAGGATGCAAAGAAAGGAATACGTTCAGTAAGTGCACCCAGGGCTTGTGAAGTCTGGAAAGCATTTCCCGCACCCAAACTCCCTCCGATGGCAAGCACTGCAAACATAACAGCGAGTACTTTTCCAAGTTTCACATGTCCTTTAGAGGCAAGTCCTTTTGAAAGGTACTGCATGGCGCCACCCATGATCCGTCCATCAGGTCTTTTTTCTCTATAGATCTGTGCGAGTGTGACTTCAGTAAATTTGAGCGTCATACCAAAGAATCCTGCCAGTATCATCCAGAATGTAGCTCCCGGACCCCCTATGGCAATGGCTATGGCAACCCCAGCGATGTTTCCAAGTCCTACGGTTGCAGAGAGTGCAGTGGTTAAAGACTGAAAGGGGGTGATTTCTCCTACATCATCAGCAGTTTTGTACTTGCCGGTGATGATTTTAAAGGCGTGGGAGAACATTCGTACGTTGATAAAGCCAAAACGAAAGGTTAGAATAACCCCTCCCACAATAAGCCATGCAACAATGAAAGGCATACTTGCTCCCTCTATGCTACCAAAAAAGACATCAAAGAAGAAAATGTTGCCCAAGAGGCTATTAATTTGTTCAAATATACTGTTCATATGTTACCCTGGCATGTAGATGGATTTATTATACTCATTCACACCTAAAGTACCTCTAATATAGGGATTAAAAGCATATTTTTTAATTTTTTTCTAAAATCTATTGACAAATGGAAACCTTTTGACTATAATTGCGTTCCTTTTTATAAGGTAACGGAGTGTAGCGCAGTCTGGTAGCGCACCTGGTTTGGGACCAGGGGGTCGAAGGTTCGAGTCCTTTCACTCCGACCATTTA
>NZ_JBFFOH010000256.1:0-2254 GCF_041562805.1 Sulfurovum sp.
ACTAAGGTTTACCCCTCTCTCAAAAGGAAGTCTACCTGCATCGAGTGCCGCTTCATAGACTTTCATGTCTTTGGTGTTCTGAGCATAATAATGTTCACCCTCACCAATACTGGTAAGTCCGATACCTACAAGATTTGCACCACCTTTAGTGGTGTATCCTTGGAAGTTTCGGTGAAGTTCACCTTTTTCAATGGCTCCAAAAAGTTCATCTTCAGGTTTTGCAAAGTGGTCCATACCTACCATTTTATAGCCATTGTTTTCAAAAAAGTCAATAGTGTACTGAAAGATCTCTAGTTTAACATCCGGTGCCGGTAGTGTAGTCTCATCAAACTTTCGCTGTGTTTTCATGAGCCAAGGTACATGGGCATAGTTAAAGACAGCAACCCTGTCAGGATTGAGTTGTGTAGAGAGTTCAAGTGTGCTTTTAAAAGTCTCTAGAGTTTGATACGGCAACCCATAGATGAAATCGGTATTGATAGAATTTATCCCATACTTTCTTGCCAGATCTACGGCTTTTTGCGTGAGTTCCAAAGGTTGTACACGGTGGATCTCTTTTTGTACTTTATCATCCAGATCCTGTACACCAAAACTGATACGGTTAAAACCATGTTTTTGGAAGACCTTCATTTGATTTTCATTAAAGAATCGAGGGTCTATCTCACAAGAGATCTCTGCATCTTTACTCCAGTTTGGAAATTTCGATTTAATGTAAGTGACGATCTCATCAAGTTCAAAAGCTTTGTAATATGTAGGTGTACCTCCACCAAAGTGAAACTGTATGACTTCACGAGAAGTATCGATGTGTTGAGCCAAAAGATCAACTTCTTTTTTTAAGTAGTCTATGTATGCAGAGAGCTTCTCTTCTTTAGAAGTAAAGACAACATTGCACCCGCAGAAGTAACATGCGGATCTACAGAACGGCAGGTGTACATAGAGTGAGAGTTTCTCTTTTGAGTTTTCCAGGTAGTTGATATAATCATCGTATTTGAAATCATCATTGAATTCCAGGGCTGTTGGGTAAGATGTATATCTTGGTCCCGGTTTGGAATATTTACTGAATTTTTCGAAATCTATGTTGCTCAATGGGTTTCCTTTTGAAGAATGGGTTTCTTCTATATCTTTGATTTCTCTTGTCACTTTTTTCTTTTTTGTACTGCGACAAAAGAGAAAAAGGTAACCAAAAAAGAAAAAAACGCAAGCGATTTAGACTTGCTTATGTCTATTGATCGCTTACTCGTTAGTGTAAATACTTGCTACTTATTTGTTGTGTCTCTTTGGCTGTCCAGCCAGACCATGATGCCTTTTTGGGCATGCAGTCTGTTTTCTGCTTCGCTAAAGATCACTTCGGCATGTTTTTCAAAAGTTTCTTCGCTTACTTCGTATCCTCTATAGGCAGGCAGACAGTGCAGGAAGATCGCATCTGATTTTGCCAGCGCCATCATAGGTTCATCTACCATGTATCCTTCAAAGGCTTTCATACGGATCTCTTTTTCATCTTCCTGTCCCATAGAAACCCAAGTGTCAGTTGTGACAACATCACACCCTTTGACTGCTTCTTTTGGATCGTTGCCAAAAGTGATCTTGGCACCACTCTCTTTTGCTACTTCAAGTGCATCTTTTACGATAGCTTCATCACACTCATACCCGTTAGGTGTAGCCACTCTCAGTTCAAAACCAAGTTTAGCCGCAAGCATAAGCCATGAGTGTGTCATGTTGTTTCCATCGCCGACATACGCGACTACAGGGTCTTTGTCTTTGCCATTTTCTATCATAGTGAGATAGTCAGTCATGAGTTGCACAGGGTGATATGAGTCAGTAAGACCGTTGATCACAGGTACTTTTGAATAGTTGGCAAACTCTTCAAGTTTTGACTGTTCAAAAGTACGTATCATTACCATATCAACCATACGGCTGATGACACGTGCCGTATCTTTCATCGGTTCGCCACGTCCTAACTGTATGTCATTAGAAGAGAGAAAAAGTCCCACGCCACCAAGTTGGTAGATACCCGTCTCAAAGCTCACACGTGTACGTGTAGAACTCTTTTCAAATATCATCCCAAGGGTCTGGTGTTCCATATAAGGTACAAACTTTTTTTGTCTCGTTTGTCCTTTTATCTTCTGTGCTAATGTTATCATCTCCAAGATCTCTTCTTTTGTAAAATCTTTGAGTGTTAAAAAGTGTCTCATCGGACTGTCCTTTATACATTATCTATAAATGTAAAAATTAAAAGAGATTATTTTACCATAAAAGG
>NZ_JBFFOH010000257.1:0-2251 GCF_041562805.1 Sulfurovum sp.
AATGATAAGTCTATTGGCATGATCGTGTTCTGGGAAAGTGGCAGTATAAGAGGGATGGAGTTTGATGCAAACAATAAAGTGTCTGAACATGACAGGTCACTTTATCAAAACGGGCAGAAAGCCTATGTGGAGATCGAAGAAGATGGCATCAATTATCGCGTCGTATACAATCAGGATGGTGAACTCCTGCTAAAGTGGCCGATGGATAATGACGTTTGTAAGGCACAGTTCTATAATCAAGGTATACAGGTCGATGTGCCTCTGTTCTTTGATATGAAAGAGTTTGAAGTCATTTATAACGAGATCAAAGATTCTGAACGAGGCGGTGCCTGAAATGCGAAAAACACATACCATACAAGAAGTGATTAAAAGAGAAAAGACCGCGAATCAAAACCAGAAAAATACTGACCAACATCATGAAGATACATCTAAACCGAGAAAAAAAAGAACTTCATTTGTTGTGCTGATAATCGCTATGTTACTGGGTCTCTTGATTTTCGTGACACCTTTTTACTTGCTTTTTGCCAAAATTGGTCAGGGAAGCAGTGAACGCGATCTTGGTAAAAACTACTACATCGTAACGTTAGGTGGTTCAGAAGGGTGGTGTATTTGGGGAAAAGTACATCAAGAGCACGATATGGAAACTATAGTTATACTGCAAAGAGTTGCAAAAATTGGTGCAAACGAACAGTATATTATTGGACTCCGAAAAAAAAGTAACTCATCAAAATATGACTTTACACATGAACTGGATAAACAGCCTTATGGATACTTCATCATCAACAAATACACCCATAAAAAGATTATGGGACTGACAGAAAAAGAGGCTAAAGTAAAGTTTTCTGAGGTCAATATCAGCATGTATTTACTCGAAAAAACCTCAAGGCTTTATCACTGGAAAGGTGAACAGCCCACTCAAAATCAATAATGGAAACTGGTGTCTAAAATGAAAAATCTCTATATAAAAACAAAACAAAAAAACAAATATCATCTAATGCCCCTCTGGTCTCTTCTCTTTTTATTGCCGTTAGTGTTGGGCAATTCGAGTTTAACAATGATCACAGTGTCTATAGTTGCATTTTTGTTTGTCTTATATGTATTTGTTGTTTTGATGGTTCAAGTGACCAAGTTCCCGATTTTAGTTCTGCATAACGACAGGTTTTATGTGTTAGACACCACGTTCCGTACATTTATCTGGTTTTGGAAAGCTGTTTATCGTGAAAGCTACATAACTGACATTGAGTGCATCACTATGTCAGATGCCGGGGTCTATGTCAGGTTTAACAATAGTAAAGAGTATGGAATTGACTATGCTACCTATGAAACAGAAGATCAGCAGTATCTACGTGACTATTTTCAAGATAAGCTTACTAATGCTGAATGTAAAAAGTGTGAGGGTTAGATGACTGAACTGTTAATAATGCTGACTCAAGTGAACTAAGATGATAGACAGATCATCAAGAGATAAACTAGCTGAAGCATTGCGACAATATGTGTCGGGAAGAATCACAAACGATGTTCTTGATGACATAGTAATAGATAAACGTGATAATGGAGCGGTGGCAGTGAAGAGTGCTGCTTGGTATTTGTATGACGATCTACATGAGCATAAAGCAACCGACAGGTTTTATATTGGTAAAAAAGAGCGTAAAGAGATCGCTAGATGGATACTCTTTCTCCAATCAGACCAAGAGTATATATGGCCGGAAACGAGCATGCTAGACTCACTGTTGATTATTCTGACTTTTGGACTGTACAAAAGAGTCGTATTAAGAAGATGGAGTCAAGTAGGAGATGCCAGTGTTTGGCCTTTTGGTAGTCAGGAAGAGTTAAAAAAGAGTGCTTCCAACCCTAAGCTGCTTGCAGAAAAAAACTTTAATGAATCAGTGAAGTAGTGAGAAGCAGAAACATACAAGGACTTTGAAAGAGTAAATATTTATGATACAATAACTATATCATATGACATATATAGTATATCAAGGAGAGTCTATGTTAGAAGCGCTGTTCGGCACTAAAAGCCGTGAATTGACCTTGCAATATATATTGACCTTTAAGGAGGGATACGCAAGAGAGATCGCCAGATATTTTGACCTCAGTCTGCCCTCCATTCAAAACCAGCTCTCGCATTTGGAAGAGGGCGGGGTCTTAATAAGTAAGATGTCCGGACGTACAAGAGTCTATCTGTTTAACCCGAGATATGTGTTTTTAGAAGAGCTGTGCGCCTTGCTTTCCAAAGCAAAACAGTTTTACA
>NZ_JBFFOH010000258.1:0-2196 GCF_041562805.1 Sulfurovum sp.
TAAACCCATAACTCAAAAAAGTGATTTGGCTGTTGTTGGCAATTCATTTCTCACATATCATAATGACTGTTTTAATGCTATCAAACATAAAAATATCTATGCATTCTATTCTGGATACAAAAGTAACGGTTTGTTTCCGTGGATAATGCTTGTAGTCTTCAATATCATTTTGTGGGGCGCTTATTATTATTTAAATGCTCCACTGGAAGAAGTTTTCATCTTTAGTATGTTTATCCTAGCAATGACACTTTTCTTTCGGGGGATCTCTTACATATTATACGAGCGATTCTATTAGAATATAGATACGTGTCTTTTTCATCTCTTCTCACTACACATATTGTCGGACAAGATTAACTTTAATAATAAATTCTCAAGACCTTAACATATAAGGGGGAGTATATGAATAGTAGGCAAGGAGGGAGTTGTATGCCGCATATGCATACCCTACCCTATGAAACCCTATATAAGGGTACTATAATTAGATAGTTGGCTGAAAGCTACTTGCTAACTCTAAATTTAGGCATATTTAAAAAATCAAATTTTTCACATAACAGATTTACATCATTATCTATTGATTCACCAATAAATATCATAATGGATGGTTGTGTATACTCCTCTAACTCTTCAAATGAGACATTTCCAAATGAGTAATTAATTATAATGGGATTTGGAACATCCTTTACTTTTACGACACCTTTTACTCTGTAAATACTTTTGGGAATCGTTTTTAAGACTTCATCCACATTTCCAAAGTTAATATCTTCTTTTAGGTAAGCAACTTTTTGTGTAATAGAGTCTTTTGAAGTGTGATCATGATGTTTATAATCTTTTGCCAATCCAATAATCTCATCAATACGATAAACACCATCAAATACCTCTTGGTTAACAAGGCCCTGATGAGCCTTGTTAATAACATAGTTATTAAATATAGGTTCATCAGTAAGCGTATTTTTAATATTATATTCTTCTTTGATGGCAATAACATCTTTCTTTACAGCTTCTAACTCATCATTACTCACTAGATCCGTCTTATTCAGCACCATTATATTGGAGCCACCAATTTGATATTTTGCAGTTGAATTATCTTTATACGAATCAAGGTTTTTGGAATCTATAACACAAATGACACCTTCAACAGAGATACCAAGATTTTGCATTGATAAGAAGATAGGAAAAGGCTCAGATGCACCTGATGTCTCTACAAATATGATTTCAGGGTTATACTTATTCATGATCTCAAGAACACCACTTTCAAACTCTTCGGCCAATTGACAACAGATACACCCTTCTGATATTTCAAGTACTTCACTGTACACATTGCTTAGAATATCACCATCTATACCAATATCGCCAAACTCGTTTACGACAATAGCAACTTTCTTATCGCTAAAATATTTTTGGACTGTATTGGTAAGCATTGTGGTTTTACCAACACCTAAAAATCCTGTAATAATAAATGATTGTATCATGTCTGTACCTTGTAAATTAGATTGTTATGCGTGAATGTTTGTATATAGATCTATTTAATAATCCCTTGGATTAACTATAAAGGGTTATAAAAGAAATCTAATAGGTGAAGTAACTCGTGCAGTGTTATGTAACAACTGTACATAAAGTACAGTTGTTATATTATCTAGTGCTTTTCTGGAGCATCTAGGATTTGTTTTAAACCAACTTCTTTTGCCCATGCAACAGTTAAGTCAAATGCTGCAGATGCAGTATCAAGGTTTTTTTGAATTAGTTCTTCTTTCTTTTTAAACTTTTTCTGAATAACTGAGTCAAGTGTAGCTGTACCACCTGAAGCTGTATATTTCTTAAGGAATCTATCTTTAATTCCTTCTTCAATAGCAGGCTTACCAACAGTTCCTAGGGCACCAAACAATGCACCTAACATTGCCATATTCGTAGCAAGTTCAGTTCCAGCTTGATCAATAGCAAACTGAGTAAAGTCTCTTGTAAGAACTTTTACATTTAAGTCATCTAGAGTCTTTCTATCAGCCTCAGTTAAAAGATCGTGATCACTGTTAATAATAACTAGACCATTCTCTTTAATACCAGCATAAAAAGGCATTGTGTATGATTTACCCATAGTAATAACTTGTGGGTGAAAAATCATAACGATATCAGGATAAATTACTTCCCCTCTATCGTAAATAGGCACAGTACCAAGTCTTACATAAGACTCAGATGGAGCCA
>NZ_JBFFOH010000259.1:0-2194 GCF_041562805.1 Sulfurovum sp.
GTTCTAACTGTTTTAATTCAAAATACTCTTTTTGAAGTCTTTGATTTTCTACTTTTAATATTTTCTCTTCAAGAGACAAGCCTTGTTTTTTCTCTTTTAACTGATTCAAAACAGTTAGTGAGTTCTCCCCATAGACCAAAACACCGACATAGATGCCAAAGAGAAGAATACCTATAGCCGTCACCAAAAAAGTTTTTAGTGAAAGTCCGGCTATACTACCTTCTTCTCTCGCATCTGCCATATATTATACCTTCATTTACTTTGTAAAAATTGACGCACCCAAATACTCAAACTGTCCAAGTTCCGCTTCGATCTCAAGTAGTCTGTTATATTTAGCGATTCTATCACTTCTTGCCGTTGAACCCGTTTTGATCTCACCAGTATTCAATGCCACAGCAAAGTCTGCGATGAAAGTATCTTCACTTTCCCCTGAACGGTGGGACATCACACAAGTATATCCGCTTCTTTGTGCAAGGCGAACTGTTTGCATCGTTTCAGAAACCGTTCCTATCTGATTTGGTTTGATCAAGATAGAGTTTGCAATATCTTTTTCAATACCTTCTGCCAAAATAGATACATTCGTTACAAAAAGATCATCACCTACAAGTTGTACTTTATCCCCTAGTACTTCCGTCAGCTCTTTCCATCCTGCCCAATCATCTTCACCCAAACCATCTTCAATAGAAACAATAGGATATTTTGCACACATATCAGCATAATATGCTGTAAGCTCTGAACTTGTGATCTCTCTGTTTTCAGATTTCAATACATAAAGCCCCTGATCATTGAGAAGCTCACTTGCAGCAACATCTAAAGCAATAGCGATCTGCTCTCCAGGTTTATATCCTGCCTTTTCGATCGCTTGAATAATAACCTGAATAGGTTCTTCATTGCTTTTAAGATTTGGTGCAAAACCACCTTCATCTCCAACAGCGGTACTTTCACCCATCTCATCAATGATCTTTTTAAGATTATGATACACTTCGGCACATGCTCTAAGTCCTTCAGAAAATCTATCAAAACCTACCGGCATAACCATGTACTCTTGAAAGTCTACAGAATTGTTTGCATGTTCTCCACCGTTAATGATGTTAAGCATCGGTACAGGCATCACTACAGCATTTGCCCCACCAAGATAACGGTAAAGAGGCATTCCCATACTTTTTGCAGCCGCTCGGGCTACTGCCATAGAGACACCAAGTACTGCATTAGCACCAAGGTTTCCATAGTTTTCAGTACCATCGACTTCTTTCATCACAAGGTCAATTTCTGCCTGGTTAAAAGGACTGAGGCCTACAAGCGCATCACAGATAGCGCCGTTTACATTCTCGCAGGCCTGAAGTACACCCTTCCCCATATATCTGTCACCACCATCACGTAGTTCAAGTGCTTCACGTTTACCAGTACTCGCTCCACTTGGAACGATAGCACTCTCAACAGTACCATCACTTAAGCTTACTGTGGCTTTTACCGTAGGATTTCCCCTACTGTCCATTACTTCTGTTGCTACGATCTCATCGATAAAAATCATTTATATCCTTTATATGTCTTTGGTATTTTGCATTTATCTATTATTTTATCGAAATTTACCCTATACTTAAATGAGTATCATCGAACAAAGAAACATAAGGGGATTCGACCTGTAGGTTAATGGTTATTTCTACTCAAAATGTTTAATATTTTTAAGATTTAAGAGGCTATTTTCACTATCTATAAAGTGTCAACTGTGTTTTGACACTTTATATTTATCATTGGGTCTTAATCTTCGTTCATTTCACTCTCATCTACAGAGAGTCCTTCACCAAAACCAAGTGCTTCTTTAATTTTACTCTCTATCTCTGCCATCATGTCAGGGTTTTCTTTGATGGTGATCTTTGCATTCTCTTTACCTTGCCCCAGTTTCTCACTGCCATAACTGAACCATGCACCTGATTTGTCTATGATGTCCATTTTGACACCATAATCAATTAGTTCACCTACAAAAGAGATCCCCTCACCAAACATAATGTCAAACTCTGCTTGTCTAAATGGCGGAGCCACTTTGTTTTTCACTACTTTTGCCTTGACACGGTTACCTATAGAAGATTCACCTTGTTTTAGTGTAGCGATACGACGCACATCAATTCTCACAGAACAGTAAAACTTCAATGCATTACCACCAGTTGTTGTCTCTGGTGACCCATATCCCATTGTA
>NZ_JBFFOH010000260.1:0-2173 GCF_041562805.1 Sulfurovum sp.
CGATACCCCTAATATGCGTGTCAAAAGCGATGCTCATGCCGCTAAGCTGCTGAGTAGGAGAGAGGATAGTTTCGGGTGTAATGATCTTCATAGTTTCTCATTTGTAAATAGTTAGTGCGATTATATCGCTTTTGGTGTTGATGGTCGTTAATAAACAGTGATGGCATATGTCAATGCTGTGTTTAAAAAGAAAAGATGTTAAGATGCAAGCAATTAATATTTTCAAACAAAGTAACACTAATGGCATTAGAACTATCAAAAAACAGAACGGTTAATATTGTAGTGTTTTCATCGATCATCGGTGTTGTGATCTCAATTGTTGCGCTTTGGTACTCAACAGACCAAAAATCGCGTATTAACGGAGCCAGCCTTTTAGCCACTTCAGAAAAACTCGGTGTGGTGTTTAGTATGGACCAGAGCTTTTACCATACTGATGCCGACGCACGAGTGATAAATATTGTCACGTATGAACAGCTTGGATTACAAAAGCCATTGGCAGATATCGCTTTTAGTGAAGATGCTCTTTATGTGATAGAAGCCGGAAAGCATGTCGTGAAAAAATGTACTGTTCCGCTTGGAAAATGCCAGGAGATAGGAACAATTCCCGGTTCAAGAAGTGCTATAGCAATGGATATAGCAGTTATGCCTGACAACAAACATTTTTACATCTCAAACAGTTCACTCCATCGCATCGATAAATTTACTATAGACGGTACGCATCTGTACCGACTTGATATCGGTGAATCATTAAACTACCCCAACGATATTGTCGCCATAAATAATACAACAATAGCGGTGGCGGATTCGGTGAACAATCGTGTGATTGCCATTAATGACAAAGGCTCTGATGCTAGCAAGGTTATATGGCAACTGGATGTCGACACGGGCAGGAGACTGGATTGGCCTTCGGCACTCAGTTTTTCACCAAACGGTCGCTTGTGGGTTAACAACCAAGATCTCTATTTTGATGTAGGTGAGGTCGTTGTTTATGATGCAGTTAATTTCTCATTTTTGAACAGCAAGAACAACATATTGAGCGAAAAAGTATATGTCGATTATACTAGTGAAATCATACAGCTCAATAACGGTGCAGAACCTCGTAATTTTGCACCGATTAAAGATAGTATGTTGGTAGGTAATTTCAATCCTATCGAACTCTTGGCCATGGATCAACTGTCTCTCGGGGTAAGAAGTTTTGTTAATGGAGAACTCCAAAATGAGTTTACTTCTCTTTCTGATAACCGTCAATATTGGCTTGGTGTTGAAACAACGTCTAAACTTGGTATTGGCCTGTTTGTTATTCTGTTGCTTTACGGTGCTTTTTTAGAGATGAAAGAGGTTCAAAAGAGAAAAGATGAAGAAGAACCGAAACGTGAGCGTAGAAGAGAACAGAGTATGAAACTTGATCGCTATTTGATTGAACCGGATGAGAATGGGATCGTTTGGTTAGAGATGAAGAGTAAAAGTATGAAGCAACTGAAACTTGGAGTATATGCAATCGTCATTTTATCTCTTCTTGCCAGTGGGCTTTTAGTGTTCAGCGGTGAAGATGATCTGTTTTTATATCAAGTTACAGCCGGCATGGTCACATTTTCTGTATTGCTAGCAGCTTTTTTCCATTTGATGATAAAACGAACACGCATGGGAAGAGATGAGGAACATATATATTTACAAAACTGGTTAGGCAAGCAAGCATTGGCTCCATTCGAAGATGTTATTTTTACAGGTCGAAGAGTCATAATAAATAATGTAGCTGTTGCAATTTTAGATGGGCATGGAAATGAGATGTTTGATAAAAAAGAGTTTAAGACGTATATTAAGCCTCTAATAAACGTGATGCAAGAAAAGAGTGAATGGAAACTGGTTATGGATAACTTGAAAAAAGGGGACCAAAAAACCTGGACAGGTGCGATAGTCGGTATTCTTATAATGCTTGCAATTGTGTATTGGAGTATAAAATATCAATAAGACAAGGAATGTAATTCTTTCAAGGGATTAAAATAAATCTTTACCTATAATGCAGACAATTATAAAAAAACAAAGGTATTCAATGAAAGTTGTAGTCATTCAAGGTCCGAATCTTAATATGTTAGGTGTTCGTGAACAAAATATTTACGGGCCAATGAAGTTGGAGCAGATCCATGCTCAGATGAAAGATTTTGCAGACAAAAAC
>NZ_JBFFOH010000261.1:0-2148 GCF_041562805.1 Sulfurovum sp.
ACGGTTTATATCTTTTAATATTAAAACTCCTGATACTCTTTTTATTGACCCTTTGGCTCTATATACACTTTTATGATATGCATACAAAAAATCACAAATGGTTCAAGCAGAAGTCATGGCTTTTTAGTTTTATATTTGTGTTTATTGCACTGGAATTAGGTTTGGACTTTAGCTACTTTTCGAACATCGATACACACCTACCTGTAAATTGTTGTTCAGCACTTTTTGGACAACTTGAAGGTGCAAACCCCCTTCCCTTTGGGTTAAATATCTCTTTACTGTTAGTCTTGTTTTATTTACTCTATTTTTTAGTCGTCTTAACACTAAAAAGCGGATACACAGTACTTTATATAGCAACAAATATACTTTTTGTCTACATAGCTTACTACGCAGTGGTGTATTTCTTTGGTACATATATTTATCAACTACCAACACATAAATGCCCATTTTGTATGTTACAGGCTGAGTATGCTTATGTAGGATATCTTTTATGGGCATCACTGTTCATGGGGACTTATATGGGATTAAGTAATGCTGTTTCTACACTATGGTTAGGGAAAAAAGATCTTAGATCAGAAAAGATAGTTGTATCGTTACTTAGCCTGTTTGTGCTACTATGCACAGCTTATGTGGCAGTGTATTACCTGCGAAATGGTGTATTATTATAAATGGAGTCTTTATGAAAAAACTTTTACCCTTACTTATCATTCTTTTGGTCATGAGTATTATCGCTATGATCTTTATCTCTATGGCTAAAGATACTCAACCTGTCACTGTTGTAAAAAACAATACAGAGATGAAAGCCCTGCCCCTGAAGGTAAATTTTACCAATGATTCATACTGTAAAATGCTCATCACTACAAAGAGAAATAGTGTGCAAGTTGTATCACCTGATGGAAAAACCTGCTTCTTTGACGATCCTGGTTGCATGATCCTATGGCTAGAAGATAAATCCTTTAAAGCAGATGTAAAAATATGGATCTATACTATCGATACAAAACAGTGGATAGATGCGAAAACAGCATGGTATGGGATTAAAGATAAAACTGAAATGCATTATGGTTTTGGCGCAAGAGAACAGAGAGAAGAAGGTGCAATAGACTTTAATGAAATGCGACTTCGTATGTTAAGAGGTGAAAGTCTGGCTAATCCAAAGATCAGAAAAAAGTTATTGGGAGCCTAGGTGGAAAGCATTGACCTTTTATCTATTGCGACTATTGCCTTGTTGGGTTCTTTTGGTCATTGTATAGGGATGTGTGGAGGGATTGTCATTGCATACAGTAGTAGAAAGGTAGATGAGAAGTGGTCCAAACTTATGCAGAGCATTGCGCATTTAGTATATTCTTTCGGACGCATAACAACATATGTGATGTTGGGTGCTATTTTTGGAGCCATAGGTGGTGTGGCACAGTTTAATGGTTACACTACGGCAGCACTTACGATCATAGCAGGTATTTTTATGATATTGGCAGGGTTATCTCTCTTAGGAAAGATTGAGTTCTTGACAAAACTTGAACACTCTTTTTCTAAAAGTAAATGGTATCAGGATGTATTTCGTCAAGTGTTACAATCCAAATCACTTTACAGCTTTTATATATTGGGACTTCTTAATGGACTTTTGCCTTGTGGTTTGGTCTACTTTTTTGCTGTAACGGCTGCAAGTACAGGAAGCCCGATTTGGGGAGCACTTGTCATGTTTATATTTGGGCTTAGCACAGTACCCGCACTTTTTAGTCTGGGATTCTTTACCCAGCTTCTGGGGCAAAGTTCATTTCGAAAAACGATGATGAATTTGGCTTCTATTGTGGTCATTTTATTTGGTGTTCACACTATCTACAGAGGGTATGACTTTATAGAAAATCCAGAAAAATCTGTACTTAATTGCTGTGAAGAAGAGGGAAAAGTGGGAGATAAAGAGGCCAATGCAACTACATTGACTCCTTTTAAGGTGATGAAATAATCGAACTTACTTCATTTTAATTTTGCTTAGGACTTAAAGCCCTATATGATATAAGTTTTTAAAAGAGGTAGTTTGTTGAGTAGGTTATCACAGTAGGTATAGTCATCCAAGCCCTCTTTCCATTCACTTGGGATAGCATCTGCACCTTGATAAGCACCTAAAACCATACCGATTGCTATGGCACGTGA
>NZ_JBFFOH010000262.1:0-2138 GCF_041562805.1 Sulfurovum sp.
ATATTTGAAATAGGGGGTAAGGACAAGTCGTTTAAACAGATCAAAGATGTTGAAAATAGCTTTATAGCCTCCGATGACATTGAAATAGGATTTGGTAACAAGATCCCGCTCTGGTTATTTGGGTTTTTATACTAAAGGGCATCTTGGATATTGCTACGCTACAGTCTTTAAAAAATAGGGCGGAGCTTATTATTTGAATGGGCGTAGTTTTACCAAGCGAATAAAAGGGTATCATGTAAAGAATATCCAAATCATTAGAAACAGACTTCTACTTTGCACATCCTTACCGCACTTGTTATTTGAATAGGCGATTATATTACTTTGAATAGTTTTGAAGCATGAAATTGCTATAGAGACCTATTTTAGCTTAAATGGTGAAGAGTTTTGAATGATTTTGATGAATTGTAATTGAGGAAATGGTGGAGCATAGCTCTATCGAACCGCTGACCTCGTCGCTGCCAGGGATCAAAGTGGCCCTAAAATATGGCGTTACAAAGATTATTGTGACCACTGACGACAACTATTAGGCACAATATGGGCACACCCAAGTGCTTCGTGTGACAGTAAGTTTTTTAGCTTATTATTTAAAGAATCATAGAATAAATGAATTATTATTGTACTTAAATACAAAAAAATAAGGTATAATTTTGTATAAGGATGCTAAATGATAGAGCAATTGTTAACCCTCTCCAATCAAATAAAATCACAAAAAGTTCCTGAATATAAACGGTTTTTGTACAATGTGATAGATTTCAATGAACGACTTATTGGTTTGATTGGTTCTCGGGGGGTTGGGAAAACCACCATTTTATTGCAGTATTTGAGAGAGGAAGTATTCGATAAAGAGACACTGTACCTTATAGCAGATCATCCGGTAGTGGCACAACAAGGGCTGTTTTCAATAGCGGATGATTTTCAAAAGTTGGGTGGAAAAGTCTTGATCATAGATGAGATCCATAAGATCAAAGCGTTTGAGATTGATCTAAAGCTGATCTATGATAGTTTCTTTGATCTTCAAGTGATCTTTACGGGCTCGAGTGCTGTAGCTATTGATAACGCCAAAGCAGATCTTAGCAGAAGAGCAGTCCTCTATAAGCTGCCTGTTCTCTCGTTTAGAGAATACCTGGAACTTGAAACAGGCGAGGAACTGGTCTCTTATCCGCTAGATGAGATCATTAGTAATCATTCCATGTTGGCAGTCACTATCTTGTCAAAAGTAAAACCACTGGCATATTTTAAAGCGTATTTAAAGAGTGGCGCTTATCCCTATTACAGAGATGGAAAAGAGAGCTATGTACAAAAGCTTCTCTGTGCTTCAATGCAAGTACTTGAAACAGATCTGCCAGCCATCTATGCTATAGAGTATGACAAGATCAATGCTTTGAAGAAGATGATGATCATGCTTTGTCAAAGTGAGCCTTTCGATATCAATATATCAAAGCTATGCGGTGCAGTAGAACTTAACCAGCGAACACTTTATAAATACCTTGGTATATTACAAGCAGCTGGACTGATAAGGATCATTGGTGCAAGATCCAGTGGTGTGAGTATCATATCAAAACCGGAAAAACTTTATCTGGATAATACAAACTTATTCTCAATATTTTGTGATAGTCCGAAAGAGGGGACGACAAGAGAGACTTTTTTTGCTTCAACGATATCCTATAATCATACTATTAATTATCCAAAAAATGGAGATTTTATCGTTAATGACAAATACACATTTGAGGTCGGTGGAGCGGGAAAAAGCAATAAACAGATCAAAAATATAGAGCATAGTTATATTGTCGCAGATGACTTGGAAGTAGGTGCTTTTAACAAGATACCTCTTTGGTTGTTTGGGTTTTTATACTAAAGGGCACCTTGGATATTGCTACGCTAAAATTTAGGGTCTGGTGACAACCCACTACTTAACTCCCCCAATAGGCTAGCGCTATCAATAAAAAAGAAGATCAGCAACACTTCACGCGTTGATGATTTATTGTACCGTAGAGGGTTTTAGAGGTAGTTGTTTGGTGCTTTGGTTACCTGACGGTGGAATGGAGTTGATTGGTTGTTCTGATTTTGGTCTGCCCTCCCACGCAAAAGCGATGGGAACGAGGATACACTATAACATTTGATCATAAAATGAACCTTTA
>NZ_JBFFOH010000263.1:0-2130 GCF_041562805.1 Sulfurovum sp.
AGATAATGCTTACGTACATTCTCATTATTGGCTATTTCATCACTTGTACCCGTGGCAAACATTTCTCCGCTTCTCATCACGTAAGCTCTATCGCAGATACCCAGTGTTTCACGTACATTATGGTCTGTAATAAGAATACCCATATCCAGATCAACAAGTTGTTTAATGATACTTTGTATATCCAGTACTGCGATAGGATCAACCCCCGCAAAAGGTTCATCCAGGAGTAAAAATTTCGGTTCGCCTACCAGGGCTCTTGCTATCTCAACCCTTCTTCTCTCACCACCACTTAAACGTATGCCTAAACGAGCACGGATAGGTTCTATATTGAAGATCTCGAGCAGTTTTTCTATACGTGGATGAATCTTCTCTTTGTCAAGATTTAAAGCTTCGGCTGCGATAAGCAGGTTTTCTTCTACAGTAAGGTCTTTGAATATACTGGATTCTTGAGGTAAATAGCCTATGCCCATCTGAGCACGTGAACTTAAAGGCAATTTTGTGATATCTTCTCCATCTAAAAAAACCTGGCCTTCAGTAGCATCAGTTAATCCGCACACCATATAGAACGAAGTGGTCTTTCCTGCACCGTTTGGACCAAGCAGACCTACGATCTCTTTACTCTTTACAGACAAAGAGATATCATGTACTATCTGTGTTTTCTTAATGGTTTTAGCAAGGCTTTTGGCTTCAAGTGTATGCATTATACGTTAATCCTGTAAATTCTACTATTTTCATTGGGTTCAATGTCTATCGTTGCAACATTATAACCAACACCTTCTAAAAAGGCTTTAAGGGCATCAGACCCCCACTCTACCATATGCCATCCCTGCTTTTCAAACTCTTCAAAAAGCCCCATCTGCATAAATTCTTCATGATCCAAGCGATAAAGGTCATAATGAAAAAGACTACTGCCGTCTTTTGCACCATAACACTGTTGTAAAGAAAAAGTCGGAGAAGTCACTTCACCTTCTATCCCTTTGGCTTTTGCTATGGCTTGTGTGAGTGTCGTTTTTCCTGCAGCTAGATCACCGCGTAAAAAGACAATAGCATCAGAAGGAAGTGTCTCATCCAAATAGCTAACCACTTTATCTAGTTCATCCAACGATGCGATTATCTCTTTCACTGTTAGTTACTGCCTGCCAATTGCTGACTTACCTTGGCCATAAGGTTTAAATGTTCACTTGCTTTCCCACTGTCAAGCCCACTTTTAGCCATCTCTACAGCCTCTTCTATATCACGGACATTGCCATCTACAAAAAGTGCAAATGCTGCATTAAGTAGGATGATGTCTCTTTTCGCACCTGTCTCTTCTCCTGAAAATATATCTCGAGTGATCTGCGCATTAAAATTTGCATCTCCACCCAAGATAGCCTCTTTAGGAGCAAGTTTAAATCCAAATGTCTCCGGGTTTATCTCACCTTCGGAAATACGGTTTGATTCAACATAGGCAAAAGAAGAGTTACAAGCCAGTGAGATCTCATCCATACCGTCATGGCTACTGACCACATAAGCACGTTTAGCACCAAGTTCAAGCAGTGCATCTGCCATACGTTTAATGTAAGAAGGGTCAAATACACCCAAAAGGTATTTCTCTGCTCCAGCAGGATTTGTCAAGGGTCCAAGAATGTTAAAAATGGTTCTATGCTCTATTGATTTACGTATAGGCATGATGTGCTTCATCGCAGGATGATGATCTGTTGCAGGGAAGAAACAAAAACCCGTTTCTTCAAGCATTTTGATCTTATTATCTATGGTTAGATCCAGGTTAATGCCCAAAGCTTCCAAAACATCCGTAGATCCGGAGTTTGAGGTCACACTTCTATTCCCATGCTTAGCGACTACACGGCCCATAGAAGCCAAAAGAAGTGACACCGTTGTAGAGATATTAAAACTCCCGCTTTTATCTCCCCCTGTACCGACAACATCGATGGCTTTTTCTTTCAGTGTCTCAGATAAAGAGAGTTTAATGGAGTGCTCACGCATAACAGAAGCAGCCGCAGCAATTTCACTGCCGCTTTCACCTTTTTCATAAAGGTCTACAAGAAAAGCCCTTGCTTCTTCTGTACTCATTTCATTGTTAAATAGTTTTTCAAATTCTTCTCTAACACCCATCACGCTCTCCTATTTAAT
>NZ_JBFFOH010000264.1:0-2112 GCF_041562805.1 Sulfurovum sp.
CATGCAGGAGCATGAAAGCGAGACCAAAAAGAGCAGGGCGGTGAAGTTGTATAGTAAAAACTTTTGGTTGTGGCAGAAAGTTTTTATAAAACAGTAAAAAACTTGCTTTTATGACAGTTTCGGTAACATCATCAGTGACAGCAACCCAATGTTGAGGATACCGTTTGGATTTGCAGGCGGACTTTACGATCCCGATACCGGTCTGAGCAGATTCGGCTATCGCGATTATGACGCTTACACCGGAAAATGGACGGCTAAAGACCCGATAGGGTTTGATGGCGGGGATACGAATCTTTATGGGTATGTGCTGGGGGATCCGGTTAATTTTGTGGATCCGACGGGCCTAGATCCTTTGTTTCATGATGCAAACTCTAGTGTTGATGCTGCAATGTTTTTTTTGAATCCTGCTCCAATAAGAACAATTGGTGTGGCAATGGGTATCGGAAATATACCTAATAAAAGTAATGCGGGTGAAATTATTAAACGCAACTTGGAACTACACAATGATGCACAATGTAAACGCTGCCTAAAGAGTATGGGTTCTGATTATTGTATAAGTTTGAATCTTTGTCAAGCACCTAAGAAGGAGACTGAAATATGCCCAGACGAATAATAAAATATTTAATAATACCATTGATGACTATTATTTCCCCATCACTATACGCAAACAACGTTATATCAATTGACAGCATCTGTACCCAACCCATAACAATGAATTCAAAGATTGTTACTGTGTGCAATGACATTAATTTTAGTAACCGAGTTAACAATCATGCAATACATCTCAATGAGCTAGACCAAAATCTAGTTATTACCAATCACACAAAACTAGATATTAACAATAGTGACATTGGAAGATTAATAAAGGTCAACGAGAAGAATGCCTATCTTCTTGCTGAAACACACTCTGAGTGTATTCAAGTCTTAGATTTAAATATCGAGCAACAGCAAGCCCATTCATTACTGAAATATTGCGATAGTTCACCCTTGTCTTTACCTTATGAAGTATATAAACAAAGCATTATACTGAGTGACCAATCTCTATTTTTTCCTGTCCTTTTTAATGAGTCTAATCAAACAACAGTGAAAGTTATTCGTGTAAATAAACAAAAAAAATATCAAGTGTTAGATATACCAGAATACATAAATTATATACCTATCTCATTTGTAAAGTTTATTGATAAAAGCATTCTGCTTTTACGTTCTAAAGACGATCCAGAAAAATCAGTTCTTCTTTCATTTAGACAAGATGGAAAAGGCAATATGAAATATTCTCTGCTTTATGATACTTCTACCTTCCTTGTCCTGACCGTGTCCAATGCAAATGAAAAAATTCTGATTGTAGGCAATAATTTTGAAGAAGAGCATATGTATTTCTCTATATATGAGGTGGAAGTGACGGGTAATGTTAAGAAATTACTGGATAAAGAGCCATTACCATTTCGTCCAGCATTCGTAAAAATGGATGAGACTTCTATGGAGTTATATGGGGCTTTTGTAGATGCTACTCTGCAAGCTCTAGCTGTGGGTATTTTTCAAGTAGAATCATTATCTGCACCTGAACTAAAACTTAAATCATTGAAAAAAATCTCAACAGACAAGTATCCCTTACTCTTAATTACACCAAAAGATGTGACTTACATCATCATAGACAAACCAACATATCTGCTATCTCTAAACAGTACAAAACAACAAAAAAAGCAATTAAAATACTCTAATGTCAGTGGTATGTTATATCCAAGCCTTTTTCATCTCTTTGCTGAACAATATCTTTTTTACATTATTAAAGACAGCAAGCAATATAAAAGTGTTATCGAAAAACTTTAATGTGTAGGAAAACGGGGGTCAGGCAACCAATATTGGCTGCAATTGTAGATTATGCTACGACAACCTAATTGTTTTGCTCGTTTGTATAATCGAATCACCGCTCAAGAGAACAGTTATTAGCTCGTTCCCATCGTCCTCGATGGGAATGCATATGTTCGTACATTCAAGCTGAGATATACACTCCCATGCAGGAGCATGAAAGCGAGACCAAAAAGAGCAGGGCGGTGAAGTTGTATAGTAAAAACTTTTGGTTGTGGCAGAAAGTTTTTATAAAACAGTAAAAAA
>NZ_JBFFOH010000265.1:0-2107 GCF_041562805.1 Sulfurovum sp.
ACAGCATCCTGCGCATGACCCAGGTGGTGCTGGAGATGGAAAAAGAAAAGAAGGATTAACGCAAAGAACGCGAAGGCGCAAAGGAATGCGTACACCATTCATAATGAGGGACAGGCGTACTATTTGGTCCGCTTGCGGCCACTAGCGGTCCTAACGAATAATAAAGAAGCACTTCCGCTATCAATCCCATATCGAACATTCCACCCACGAAGTTGTGCTTCTAGGGAGCAATCTATTTACCATGCCAGTAGTGCGGTTATAATGGAGGCATAAGTAAATCGGGGTCCCGATTTGCCTATTTAACTAATGAGACAGGGGTTTGTGCATTAATAATAGAAACAAGAAATTAGTTCGCGGCATTAGAGAACAAGTATATAGCTATACGTACCCGAAGGGGTCCGTATAGAAACTGTAATGTGTAATCGAGGAATACTTTAACTGGTTATATGAAAAAATGTATTACTGAGTATTATGTGGTTCTTAATAAAGCTGTCGAAATTAAGTTTGAATTCGACGGTAGCATTGTGCAAACAACAGAACGAATAGATGATGAGACTATAAATGACTTTGGTTTTATTAAGATATCTATTCCTTGTGATTTAAAAGAATACGAATCAATATCTGATGCTCCTGTTTTTACAAGATCAAAGTATTTGGTATTGCTTGGGATAATATCTTTTGTCATTGACGACCCTGTTGATGTATTCGGCCCTAAAACGAATAAGTACATTTTTAATGAGGGAGGCATATGGAGCCACGAAGATATTGAAAATAGCCTAGTAATTGACAAAGTTGATAGCACAGGGCTTCTTAGCGAAATCATAACTAAACTCAAAGAAATAAGCCCACATAATAAGACTTTGATTTTTTCATTGTTAGATCGATGGAGAAAGGCCAGATACATGGAAAAAGATTCGGAAGAAAGTCTTATATATACGGATGAGGCCACGCTATCATACTTTCACGTCTTAGAACTACTAGGTGACTTATATTCGAAGAAAATATCTGAAAAATCAAAAGAATTAATAAAGGAGTTCACTAGCAAATACAATTCAGAAATTCTATCTCTCTCGGGTCAGTCACTGGAAAACGAAAACAACGCAAAATTGAAGCTTGTGTCGAGTATTCTTTCTAAAGATATTTCTGTTGCGTCAAAGATCATGTACTTCTTAAAAGAGTTAGGGTTGTATAGCAATCAAACGGCGTTCTGGATAAAAACCCTCGTAGAGGCTAGGAATAGCGTTGCTCACGGTCGACGTGTATTTTATGACAAATCAATATTCCCTGTTCAGCCATTTTTCCCACTCGTGTCAAATAGCATATATCCAATGCAATTTCTTAGGGTTTTGGCCGCAAATGTGATCTCTAAATATTTGGGGGTTTCACTGTATAGCAATGAATGGAATATAATTAATGTATACCTTATAAAAGACGACCACGTGACTAAAGAATACTTGAAAAGGGGTGCCTTCGAGAGCATTGAAGAGATCGACACGAATGAAATAGCTATAATCAGAGGTGGACTAAACTCATTTATTTTAAACAAAAAGATATCGCCATCTAGTTGCTTTAAGTTTTATGAGTTTTATTTGTCGACTGAGATTGATAACGAAGAATTTCTTTACACCAACATTCACGCAATAGTCATACTTTATGAAAGTACAAAAGAACCTGGATTGAATGCACTATTAGAGAAGGCGATAATAAATACTCATAAACTTGAATGTAATATTGATGAAAAATTCCGTGATACCATGTATTTTCTTGATTTTCACGGTTTTGAAACTCCGAAATTAGAGTTACTCATTGAGTCCGGCGATATTAGATAAATGCACCGTTATAACAATGCGCTCGTTCGGACGCAAACTACGCTGTGATCTGGCACCACTTTAGTGGACGCTCTCGATGGTGTTCTGCTGTGCGGTGATTAGCGGACGCTGTCATAGCTAATCCATAACGTCAGCAATGGTCGCATAGCTGACTACATAATTAGAGTTCTGCGCGTCTGCGACAGCTATGTATGCCTGCGCTTAGTATGTGCAGTGGGTGTGGCCTCCCACGGATTATCAGGCCAAGGGTGTTTAGGGTAGCGTCCTTTCAACTCACG
>NZ_JBFFOH010000266.1:0-2092 GCF_041562805.1 Sulfurovum sp.
AGTAGAGGGCTTATGGAGATCGTTGAAAAAAATGGTAGTGAAAAAATAGCTAAGTTATTGACACAAATCTGACACAATTATTGAGTATTATTTTTTATATTTAAAGTAAAAGGGTTTGTCGTGAAAAAGTTTATGATGTTGATACTATCGGGAGTATCTGTTGTGTTATTAAGTGGTTGTGGAGGTGGAAGTGATGATGGACCAATACCCGAAACATATTTTATTACAGATAGTTCTGGTGATGGTGTTAGTGAAATAATTTATCATTGTGACAGCGGTTTAAGTGGTATAACAAACTTTGAAGGTGCGTTTACGTTTGATTTAAGAGGAGATAATTGTAATTTTGATTTTCTAACAAACAGTATTGTTGATGATTTATATATTGAATATGATAATAATCCATTGACAGATGCAGGTATTGATGGTATAGAGTTTGAATGTGTTGAAGATGGTTTCCTCGTTAAGACAGGTGAGACCAGATATGATTCATTATTTGAAATTCATGGATATATTGATGATGTTACTACTTATGATGGATGTACACTATTTGATATATATTAAGAATAAACATACCCATATATAGTATTAAATTTGTTAATTTCTTCCACTCATAAAGAAGTGGAAGAGGAATAAAATTAAACAAAATATCCCCTTTACCTTCAAATAACCACATTTTAGATAAAATATCACTAATTTTTATAACACAATTTTAGGATCATTTTATCATGGATATCAGAAAAGAATTTCTAGACTTTTTTCAAAGTAAAGGGCATCAGCTCATACCATCTTCGCCACTTGTACCAGACGACGCAACACTTATTTTTACCAATGCTGGTATGGTACAGTTTAAGAATATCTTTACAGGTGAAGCACCTATCCCTGCAACACCTCGTGCTACTTCTTCCCAAACCTGTTTAAGAGCAGGTGGAAAACACAATGATCTTGACAATGTAGGTTACACTGCACGTCACCATACACTTTTTGAAATGTTGGGAAATTTCTCTTTTGCTGATTATTTTAAAGAAGAAGCCATTGCTTATGCGTGGGAGTTTATCACAGACGAGAAGTATTTGAATCTTCCTGTAGATAAACTGTGGGTAACGGTACATGACAGTGATGATGAAGCTGAAGAGATGTGGAAAAAGCATATAGCCGCTGATCGTATCCTTCGTTTTGGTGATGCAGACAACTTTTGGCAGATGGGTGATACGGGTCCATGTGGCCCTTGTTCTGAGATCTTCTATGACCAGGGTGAAGAAAACTTTGGCGGTCCGGAAGACAAAATGGGTGGAGAGGGTGATAGATTTTTAGAGATCTGGAACCTGGTATTTATGCAGTACTTCCGTGATGAAAATGGCACACTCAACCCACTGCCTAAACCTAGTATTGATACAGGTATGGGTCTTGAGAGAGTAGTGGCTATTAAAGAGGGTAAGTTAAACAACTACCATTCGTCACTTTTCATGCCTTTCCTGGACAAAATAGGTGAACTTGTAGGTACTCCTTATGACTTTGATGCAGCGAATTCTGCTTCTTACCGTGTGATCGCTGATCACTTACGTTCATGTTCTTTCTTGCTTGCTCAGGGTGTGAACTTTGACAAAGAGGGACGTGGGTATGTGCTTCGTCGTATTATGCGTCGTGCCATTCGTCACGGGTACTTACTGGGGTTACGTGAACCGTTTATGTATAAACTGGTTGATACACTGATTAATCTAATGGGTGAGCAATATGACTATCTTACAAGTAGAGCTGAAGCGATCAAAGCAGCTATGAAGATGGAAGAAGAGCGTTTCTTTGATACGATCGAAGCGGGGATCAAACTTTTTAATGAAGAATTGGAGAATACTTCTGACGTATTCAATGGTGAAGTTGCATTTAAACTCTATGATACGTATGGTTTCCCGCTTGACCTTACAGAAGATATGCTACGTGAGAAAAATATTAAACTTGATATCGATGCATTTGATGCGAAGATGGAAGCGCAAAAAGCGCAATCTAAAGCGAATTGGAAAGGTACAGGTGACGCTGCAGAAACAGGTGACTTTAAAGCACTTAAAGAGCAGTTTGATGTCAATGAATTTGTAGGTTA
>NZ_JBFFOH010000267.1:0-2073 GCF_041562805.1 Sulfurovum sp.
ACTAACGCAAAACCTCACCATTAAAATACGCTTTGAGAACTTCGCATGTTTTGAAGCAATCGAGCTTTATCTATTTTCAGAAAAGATCTTGATCGAAAAATCTGAGTTACGTAATCGAGATTACGAAGCCATAAAATCGCATTTTATAAGATGTACAAGTAATTGAGGAGGCAACGGTGGATTTATATACATGTTGTGATAAGAAGGTGTTAAACTAATGATAAAAAATTTACTGATTTCTTCGATAATTGTCTTTTTACTTGTTTGGATCATAGTTTGGTATTATGGACATATCATAGCAACGGGTTATCAATCTAGTGAGACACTAAATACTTCGTTTGTTCAATATTTCATATTGATATTCACTGCTTCAGTGTTGATATTGGATATGAATAATCCCATAAAAATGAAATTTAAATACACATTTTGGATGACCTTGATCAGTTTTTATATTTCACTCAACTTATTTAGTAAACTGCATGTTATTAAAATGATCACAGGCTAATGATATGAATAATGTGAAGTTTGTACTATTTATCATCGTGAGTATGGGGTTTGTCGGTATTGTAGTTGACGATGTGAAGGACGGAATCCCTATTACGTTTTTAGTCTTACAGACCATAGCTATTTTTGTTGCTGCCTACCTGGATAAGCAGAGAGAAAATGATGATAGATGGATATATGCTGCCGGTCTTGGGTATGTTGTTGTGACGTTAGTATTTATCGTTGGGAATTACCTGTTGCAATAATGACATTGTTTGGAAATATATAGACCCAGTGTTCAGCACATCTAGTTTTTAAGCCTTCCAGAATTATTACGAATAAAATAATATAGGTTGTAAATTTGTTTTATCCAAGCCAATCCAGTAGGGAGAAAGTGTGAAAGTTGAAAAAATTTTAAAGGCAGAAATGCTGTTGATGTGGTCATATATGGCGCCTTACATCGCAGTGAATGTCGGTTACCTTTCTAATGCGGTCTAGATGGGGTACGGCAATCTAGGAATCAGGTACTTCCAATATTCGCTCTATTTGCTGTTGTTACTGCCACCTATCGTGGGTTTTGGCATACGGTTTTTTCCAAAAGAGATGCAGCAGGTACTGTGTAAAGGCGAAAGATATTTGGACGTGACAGATAAGTTTTTACAACGTATTATCTACTGGAACTTTTTCCTGCTTCCCGGCTATTTGGTGTACATAATCATCGTGAACATCTACCCGCTTGTTGAGATGCCGGTCATGCCGGTAGTCAATGCGTTCTTCGTAGCATTGATGACAATAGGTTTGGGGTATTTTATGAAGCTCGTTTATGCGCATAGAGCATATCGATATCGATATATTTGGTGTAAAAAGTGGCGAAAATGAGAAAAACATATACTATACAAGAAGTGATTGAAAGAGAAAAGACCGCGAATCAAAACCAGAAAAAAACTGACCAACATCATGAAGATACATCTAAACCGAGAAAAAAAAGAACTTCATTTGTTGTGCCGATAACCGCTATGTTACTGGGTCTCTTGATTTTCGTGACACCTTTTTATTTGCTTTTCGCCAAGCTCGGTCAGGGGAGTAGTCAGTGTGACCTCGGGAAAGAATATTTTATTGTTACCGACGGTGGATTAGAGGGGTGGACTGTTTGGGGAAAGGTGTCTCGAGAAGATAATCTGACGACCTTAGTCATAGAGAAAACTGTCAGGATGATCGGAGCCAACGACAAATACATTGTCGGAAAGAGAGAAAAAGGCACTTCTATAAATAACGATATGAGTAGGATACGTGTTCAACCATACGGATACTTCATCATCAACAAAGATACTGATGAAATATTGATGGGACTAACGGAAGAAGAGGCCAGGGTGAAATTTGCCGATGTGAATATCAGCATGGACCTACTCGAAAAAACATCAAGGCTTTATCACTGGAAAGGTGAACAGCCCACTCAAAATCAATAATGGAATTGGTGTCTAAAATGAAAAATCTCTATATAAAAACAAAACAAAAAAACAGATACAGGCTAATGCCCCTCTGGTCTCTTCTCTTTTTATTGCCGTTAGTGTTGGGCAATTCGAGTTTAAC
>NZ_JBFFOH010000268.1:0-2066 GCF_041562805.1 Sulfurovum sp.
CTCTTTTATGACAATATGTAATATATTTTTGTTATTATACATTTTTTAGATAAAATGAGACACGTTAAGAAGAGAAGAGAGGTTTCTTCTCTTTAGTGTCGGAACCGAAGCGGTCGTAGTGAAGTAAAGCCGTGTAGAAAATACCTGATTATGTAGGAAGACTATGAGTATTCATACCCCCAAAATAGAAGAAAAAGTAACTTTAACGACCATTGGCAAGATGAAAGGTGTTGAACCTATTACTATGGTGACAGCATATGATGCACTGTTTGCACAGATCTTTGACGGTGAAGTAGAGATGATACTTGTTGGAGACAGTTTAAATATGAGTTTTCTGGGAAAAGAAGACACACTTTCTGCAACTATGGATCAAATGATCTACCATACACAAGCAGTGTGTAATGGTGCAACTTTGCCTGTCATCGTAATGGACATGCCTTTTGGTACCTATACGTCACCTGAAGTAGCGGTCAAAAATGCAACAAGAGCATACCAAGAGACCAATGCACAAGCCGTAAAGATAGAAGGCGGTAAAGAGAGAGCGCACATTGTTGAAGCATTGACGCAGAACTCTATCGCAGTCCTTGGACACATAGGGCTGATGCCACAGTTTTTACGCAGTGATGGCGGTTATAAAATACGAGGGAAAGACCAGGCTGACATTGATGCATTGGTTGAAGATGCAAAAGCACTTGAAGCAGCAGGTGCTTTTGCTATCGTGGTTGAAGGGGTAAAAGAAGAGGCAGCTAAAGCCATTACCGAAGCAGTCTCTGTACCGACCATAGGCATAGGTGCAGGGAATGTCACAGATGGACAGGTACTCGTCTGGAGTGATATGTTCGGGTTCTTTGAAGCCTTTAAACCGAAGTTTGTCAAGCAGTATTTTGATGGAGCAAAGCAAGTACGTGAAGGACTTGAAGCCTATCGTAATGAAGTCAAGGCCAGAGAATTCCCAAGTGATGAGTATACATATTGAGAAAGTTGATAAAATGACTAAAGGGTTACTGGCTGTGGGTATGGTTGCAGTATTATACTTGAGCGGCTGTAGTGACAGTGCATCAGTAGACAGCCCAGTGGCCAGAGCAGGTTCTGCTTCCGACATAAAAGATAAACTGGCAACAACACAGGCATTACGCCATACAAATATACAAGTAAATACACAAAATGGTAAAAATATTTTATCTGGTGTGGTACATACACAAAAGCAGAAGTTTTTAGCAAGTTCAGTAGCACGTTCTGTCGAAGGTTCAGGCACAGTAGTCAATCAATTGGTGGTAAAGTAACAAATGGAACGTATGGTTGAAATAGAACGTTTTGATGAAGAGGTCTCCTATGAGGTCACTCTTCGTCCTAGTTCATGGGATGAGTATATCGGTCAAGAGAAGATCAAAAAGAATCTGAAAGTATTCATAGAAGCGAGTAAAAAAAGAGAAGAAGCGTTAGATCACATTCTCTTTTTTGGACCTCCTGGTCTGGGTAAGACGACCATTGCAAACATTATCTCTACAGAGATGGGAGCAAATATTAAAACCACTGCTGCACCGATGATCGAAAAAGCGGGAGATTTGGCAGCACTGCTTACAAATATAGAAGAGGGTGACATTCTCTTTATCGATGAGATCCATCGTATGTCTCCAGCGATAGAAGAGATCCTCTACCCTGCTATGGAAGATTTTCGTTTAGATATCATAATCGGTTCGGGTCCTGCTGCACAAACAGTGAAAATAGACTTGCCTCGCTTTACACTTATAGGGGCAACGACAAGAGCAGGGATGCTTTCTAATCCACTTAGAGAACGTTTTGGTATGCACTTTAGAATGCAGTTTTATACACCGAGTGAACTCTCTCAGATCGTTACACAGGCTGCGCACAAATTGGAAAAGCCGGCTCAGGAAAAAGCTTCTATTGAGATTGCCCGAAGAAGCAGGGGTACACCACGTATAGCACTCCGTTTACTCAAACGTGTACGAGACTTCTCTGAAGTTTCCAATGAAGATGAGGTGACTTTAAAAAGAGCCCAATACGCATTAGATGAGTTGGGTGTCAATAACTTAGGCTTCGATGAA
>NZ_JBFFOH010000269.1:0-2032 GCF_041562805.1 Sulfurovum sp.
AGGTTCTTTGGCTTTAAAACCCTCTTCTATCTCTATAAAGGTATCATCAGCACTCCAAAGTATCCCCTGACAATTATCGATACATTGCATATGATGGATAGAGCCGTGACACTCCATCACTTGTTCTTCTTTAAAACCAGCCTTTTGAAATTGACCATCCACATTTGAAGTGAAAATATGTGCTCCATATTTTTTAGTATTAGAGACTTCTAATAGCTTCAGAAAACCTTCATGAGGTACGATATCACGGTAAAGATGCAACCTGTGACCATAAAAAGCCCAAGCAAGCTGAGGGTCAGATTCAAAGCACTCAGGATTTGCCATCTCTTCAAAATGGAGTCCTAGTTCTTTCGCTTTAGGATAAGCATTCCAAAACCCCTCTACCCCTCTAAAGTCAGGTAACCCTGAGTCCACTCCCATTCCTGCTCCAGCAGTAATGAAAATGGCATCTGCATCTTCCAATAATTGTTTTGCTCTATGTAAGTTCTCTATGATATTCATACAAAGATTATAGCATATTATATATCGTCAATATCAAGAGATATTTGATACCTTATTAATACTCAAATAAAGCAATAATAGGACATATTTGGAGTTTTCATAATACCACTAACAAGTCGTTCAACAATGAAATTTCTAATCAATATGCCCCTTCACTCAAACATTATGAAAATAATGTATCACGAAGGAATGTAGAATACAGAAGTTCATACAATTTGTTCTACACAAATCCCATTCCAAGCAATGCAACACCCCCACAATACAATAGCAGTAGCACCGTACTTTCCAATCCAATGTTTCCCGGACCATAGCGCTGTCGATAGACAAGTCCCATCAACAGTGTACCTGTCATTAAAAGTGAATTTGCTAGCCAAAATACTTCCGTAGAAGAGATGGCAGCATAGATCGGACCTTCATTGTAGGCAATATCGGATGCTGCTATAAAGAGTGTATCAAAAGCATTGCCTCCGATAATGTCACCTACTGCAAGATTAAGTGCTCCCATCCTTACGGCGGTAACAGCGACGACCAGTTCAGGGATGGAGGTTGAGATGGCTGTCAAGACACCACCAACAACACCGTAGGAAAGCCCCGTTCTCTGTACAAGAGGTACGGCGAGCTGTGACAGAAGCCATCCCGCACTGGCAACAATAACGGAATAGATAATAAAACGACCCCACAAACCTGCCAAGTCTTTTGACATCCGCTTTATACTTTTATGTTCCTCTATTGGTGTATCATGTGTTTTTCGTGGCAGCCACATCGGCATCTTATGTGTGCGTGAAAGCAAATGTATGCCAAAAAGGTAGACGACGATCAACAGCAGTGTGGCAGGATGTATAACCCAGATAGACAGATTAGGTACGGCGATTCCCATTAGGTGGATACTTAACAGAGTCATCAGCAATGTCGTCATGAATAGATTTTCCGCAGAAGCGGTAGCATGCTCCAAATTCGCCCTTCTGTAGGCAATATCAGCGATGGCAAGAAAAGCCGTCTGAGCTGCTATACCACCAAGGCTGTTACTGACAGCAAGCTCCGCGTAACCAGACATCGCAGCCGTAACGGAAGTCGTAATCCCCGAGAGCGACGTAGAAGCACCAATGAACAGCGCTCCCATCAGCACTTCACCCATCCCCGTCTCGTGTGCCAGATCACGCGCCGTTTTCGTCATCTGTATTCCGAACCATCCAACGACAAGTGTGGCACACAGAAAGGCAATAGAGATATTCGTCAATGACCAACCTGCCAGATTCATCATGTAAAACTCCTAATTAGTGATATTAGCATTTATTTCGTCTTCTTACAACGCAAACATACTTTTAGAAAGTCAGACGAACTAAAACCCAAAACTGCTTTTTGAGTTCTCACTTTAAACATTCAGAGTCTATAGTTCAATAGATCAACGGCACAAAAACAAATCCGTAAAATTCCTCTTTTTCGATCTGTGTTTCTGAGATCTTTGTAAATTTAAAAATAGACTCTCTTATGGGTATAACCAATATCCCACCTATTTTCAATTGTAAAAAAA
>NZ_JBFFOH010000270.1:0-2024 GCF_041562805.1 Sulfurovum sp.
ACTGATGTTGATTATATTATGAATGCCAGTGATGAAGACTGGACATGTATGGGAAAAGGATCTTTTGGATGTGGTGCTATGGGGGCAATGATGTCAGGAAAATTAAAATTTGAAGGGCCAAAAGGTGAAGCAATGACAGTAATGGGTCCTTTTGGATCATTCCTTGAACTTACGGGTTCTGTAGCAGGTACTAAAAGTGAGACCTGTCCTAAATAAAAGGCTCACAACTTCACTAAAAATTTCTTCTCGTTACGACGGTTTACGTCGTAACTAAGTTATACTTCTTTCAACTTTCCAAGTACCCTAACCATCGCCAAAGTATCAAGCTTACAATACTCCAAAAGCGCATTTCTCATCTTTACTTTTTCCACTTCATTAAGCTTAGATAGGTTAGCAAATGCTTGCATCGCTTCACCGCCGTTTTGTACACCATCCAGCTCTTTGTATGCTGCTTGCATTTCAGGTACGAGTGCTGGGAGTACATACTTGATGGAGTAGCTTCCATTCATGCTTGGCGTGACGTAATACTTTTGTTGAAATGGTGTCATAAGATCTTTGATGTTGTCGTGTATCTCCAAAAGATGCGAACTCAACGTTTCATACTCTAAAGCCAGTTTTTTTATGACACCTTTTTCAAATCCCATGTTGTAGGCTAACACTGTCACATCATTAGGTATATCTTCGCAAAGTCTATGTGCCAATAACTCTCTTGGATCACTGCCATCCTCTGCTAAAAATTCACAATGCTCAAGTGTCCCATCTTCATGTTCTATATGCAGTGAATACTGAAAGGGTATCTGCATAAATGGGCTGATGCCTTTAAACTCTGGTATAGCTTGCTGAAATGTTTCAAAGTCTAAATGATAGATGGGGTAACTCAACGTACCTACAAACCCTTCTATGGCTTCTTTGTTTATGTGTGTGACGCCTGATCTATAATCTCTCACTGCTTGACTCTGTTTGACTGTCATATCAAAGTTATCTGGTATATCGTTTATATCTACGATGCCCTGTTCGTAGAGTTCTACTTGTTTTTTACTTCCGAGGTTGAAGATGTTAAAGATGGAGTACTCAGGAATGTTTCTCTGCACTCTCCAGCAATACTCTTTTGCATCACATTCATAAGGTTTGTTACAGTGTGAGCCTATGTCAATGTCCGGTTCATTAACCGTATCTTCTAAATATGTTTCAAACTCTCTGAGTACATTCGGTATATTGTCCTGTAACTTCCTCACCTCTGCTGTCACATCCACTACAGAAAAAAGTGCATTTATATCGAGTTCATCATCTCTAACGTAAGTATTGTCTATATGCACAACATTTGCACTCTTTACATGAAAGCCAAGATTTGTAAGTACATAATACTGTATAGACACATCATGAACATAGATGTCTTTGACAGAGGTAGAACTCTTAACCTCATAGAGTGAAACACCGTCTGCATCTACATGTAAAATGTCAACCATTACCAAGATGCCGTTGTAGTTAAAGGTAGCCTCATAGATGTTCTGCTCACCTTCAGCTATGTAGCCTTTGGTCGTGGCTATCATCTCACTGTAGTCTCTTGTGAACGGTACTTCTTTACCATGTGGGAAAAACTGACAAGCCAACTCTCCTACTACATTACCCGTTTTAAATACTGCCTGTGCAGATGCATCTGGAGGTGTCAGTACTTCTGGCTTATACTTTTTAAGCCATAGGGATTTTGGGCATTGGATGGCTCGGGTGTAGAGGGATTTTGATAAATGCATACTTAATCCTATTTCTCATGAGCTTTAGCAATAAATAGTCCAATAATAATTGCACCCAACATTACACTATATAAAAACGAAAATGATGATATCAAAAATATATTGAAAATTAATAAAATTGTTAAATAAACCATAAAACCATAAAACCGATATAAATCCCATTCTTTATAAGTAGTCTCATAAAAATTATCTCGTATATTTAACATAAATAAAGCTGTTATTTTTCGAAAGGTAAAACTTGGTATCAATAATAATACACTAAAAGCCAAACAA
>NZ_JBFFOH010000271.1:0-2009 GCF_041562805.1 Sulfurovum sp.
AGGGTATTTGAGTTTAGAACAGTATAGTCTTTCTATGCAAGGGGCAGTAGCATTTTTCCTGACTTCCAAAGCAAAGAACTATCAGGCACTGTACCAAAAAGCTGGGATCATAGGACACAGACTTTATGTGGCTTCTCTTTATTTAGGTATAGGGTGTTCTGGAATCGGTGCATATTATGATGATGAGGTGAATGAATTTGTAGAGAACGATGAGATGGTACTGTATGCTTTGGCCATAGGCAAATAAATTTTAGTGTGATTTGATCAGTTCTTAAATCGATACCCCAATGCTTCCAAATGCTTACGTAAGGGCTCAGGGATATCTCCTTGAAACTCTAAACTCGCATCTTTGATAGTACCACCAATCCCAAGTTTCTTTTTGAGTGTTTTCAGCAGTGCCTGGAGAGTTGTTTTATCTAAGTAAAAAGGTTTGATGATCGTGACGACTTTTCCTCTGCGCTTTTCTTTTGCAAAGTGCAGTTGATGTTTTTCAGGTAGTTTAATTTCAGTAGAAACTTTTTTAGATACTTGCTCCTTATTATCCGAAGACCAGTCATCATCAAAGTTTGCACCCATATCAAATAAATTTTCTTTCACTTCACCCTCCTAACTATAATCTGTATCAAAAAGTATACCCAGGACTACCATCAGTCCCAGGAGAAAAATAAATATCTTATAGAGCATATCATCACTGGGGAGCCTCATGTTTATCCTATCTCATAAATAATTTCAGTTTTATTTTTCTTTGTTTGGATCTCTTTGATGCTGAGACCTTCTATCGGCAGCTTCATAAATGCTTCCAGGGATTCTATACCGGCTTTAGCTATTTCACGTAAAACGATGCCTCTATACGCTTTTGCCCAGTGACTTACGACCTTACCATCCTTAATGAACTTAAGTGTAGTGTAGGGTTTGGATGGCTTGTAAAACTTGTCATAAAAACCTGCACGGAGATCAAGGATCTCATCCTCGGCTAGATATTCTTCCATCAGGTGTGCAGCGTGCTCATTGTAAAACTTCTCTGTTTTGATCTCACCTACGGCTTCTCCCTGTTTGAGTTTATACTCAGGTATAAGGTCAGAAGCACGGATGGGACCAAAGAGATTTGAAAAGAGGATAACATGGCTGTCTATATAGTCTTGGGTCTGTGCATCTAATTTTTCATAGCCAAGATAATCAAAAGCAACACCTGTATATCTTTGAATGGATTTCATAGTGAGTTCATGAATGATATCTTTTTTATGTGCAAGGATATCTGCTTCTTTTTTGATACCAAACATTTTTGATAGTGTAGGTATATCACCCTTTTGTAAAACATTAATGTATGCATGCAATAGTTTAGTTCTATGAGGTAAAAGGCTCTCAAAAAGTAAAGTATTAGGATTAAAAGAGGCATCACCCCCTGATTTCTTGGTTTCGCTTGGCGCCAGTAGTATTTTCATGAATGTTACCTATACTTTTCTTTAATTATATGGATGTATTCTATATGAATTACCTAAAAAAGAGGAATTTTTATAAATTTACCGAAAACCCTTGACATTAAAATCTTTTTTGTCTATAATTCCCGTCCATTTTAAGTGTAATAACTTCTAATGATGGTGCTGGCGTAGCTCAGTTGGCTAGAGCAGCTGATTTGTAATCAGCAGGTCGGGGGTTCGAGTCCCTTTGCCAGCTCCATAGAAATATAATTATCAGTGTTTGTACCAGATATAACAACAAACAATATAAGTGGTGAGTTACTCAAGCGGCCAACGAGGGCAGACTGTAAATCTGCTGACTATGTCTTCGAAGGTTCGAATCCTTCACTCACCACCATATCATGTTAAGTTGCATAAAGATGCGGGCGTAGCTCAGTGGCTAGAGTTCCTGCCTTCCAAGCAGGCTGTCGAGGGTTCGAATCCCTTCGCCCGCTCCATAATCTGGGAGCTGTGTGAATTATGTACTTAACAACTAAGATAATAATTACTTCACATACAAAAGCTTTCCATATTTTAATTTATGACTTAATA
>NZ_JBFFOH010000272.1:0-1946 GCF_041562805.1 Sulfurovum sp.
AAAATCGTCTGCATCCAGTGATGAGCCCCAAGAACGGGCATCATACATGTACGCTTTTATCTCCCATTTTTCATCGGGTCTGTAGGTGAGGCCGGCAATGATCTGCTGCAGGTAGATCGTGTCATCTGAGTTACCTCTGACATCTCCGTTCGCATCGATTGCGTCATCGCCGTAAGCCGCTTTGTTGACGCCGCTGTAGATGTCTGCACGACCACGATAGTGGCCGCTGAAGATAAGGTTATCAGCCGTCTGTTCTTTGAGTTGAGGCGGTGTTGACACATTTTGCTCAGCGTTAAGCAACGCGAAAGTAAAAAGCAAAAGGTATCTGTACATTATTTTTGTGCAGTGTTGGCTTGTTTAAGAAGTTTTAAAAAGAATGGAGCAGTTTTGCCGCCTACAAGTGTTTCTCGCAGCTTAGTACCGTCAGAAGAGATAAAATGAAAGACAGGTGTGACATTGACTTGAAAATCTTTCGGTGCATCGTTTTTGTGAATATCCAATGCAACAGCGACATAGTGCTGATCGAGGTAGGCAACAACCTCTTTATCGGTAAAGACATTCTCTTTCATATAGGCACATGAACCGCACCCTTTTTTATTCATAAACAGCAGCATAGGTTTGTTCTGAGACTTGGCACTCTTTTGTGCTTCTGAATATGAGTAGAACCACGCCGGTTCACTTGCATTAAGTCCAAGTGTAAGTAGAATAGATAATAGAAGGATCTTCCGCATTATGTTCCTTGGTTATTTAGCGCTATTGCTAAATTGTTGATAAAATATTAGACTACGAGGCCTTAAAGATGAGTTAATTGTCTAAATTGCTAAATAGCCTCTTTAGTGTTATCAAACTGATAAATGACGCCCGACTCATGCTCTTTTACCAACGTGGTAAAACATTCCGCTATCTCTTTTATGGTCTCAATGTTGGGCTCAATGTATATTTTGTTTTTATGTTTAGTCATAGTGATGATCCCGGCGTCTTTTAACTCTTTTAGATGTCTGGAGATCGTAGGCAGTGCAAAGTCAAACTGGTCAGCTATACTCGTAACACACGTCGCCTGCGCAATAATGTCATCTTGAGGTTTTGTATTGTCAACAGAGCAGGCGTAACTGCCCGTAAATATGTTTTTAAATATCTTAAAACGGGTCTCATGCCCTAAAGCTTTAAATATTTTGACTTTATCATCCATCTCTAACATGACATTTTTCCTTATGCACTTGACTTGATTTTGAAAATTATTATATCATAGCAGCATCTATTTAGCGAATTAGCTAAACACCTAAAAGGAATGTTTTGATATTTATACATGCGGCAAAATTTACATGTGAAGAGATTGAAGATAGGATAGAAGAGGAGGCAAAGGTTTATAGCTTGATGTTGAAAAAGCATTTTCCTTTTTCTAAAAATCTTCCGGAGAACGGGTATGCGATCAAAGAACATGCCAGCGTATTTGAATTTTGTGATCCATCAGTCGCGGCAAAACTTTTAAATACCCAGCCTTCGCTCAATGTTTTAATGCCGTGCCGGATCTCTGTCTATGAAAAAGATGGCAGCTCATTTGTCTCAACACTGGATCTTAGTGCCATTTTAGAGTCCCTAGAGTGTGAAGATGATTTAAAAGCAGAGATATTGGCTCTATACGACAAAATGCGTCTGCTTATAAAAAGATTCTAAATCTGGACGAATCTGGACAAAATGTCTTTCTACTGCTGTTTAGAAGTCAGCGAATAAGCTTTATCGTTCGGGCTGAGCAAAACTATTCCTCTCCCTAAGCCAACTACGTATAGAATAAGAGAATAAAAGAGCAGGGAGCACAATGAATTCGAGCTTTGCCACCATAGACTGGGTTATCTTTGCCTCTTATTTTATTGTTCTGATCATCAGTTCCATACTTCTCAGTCAAACCAAGATAGAAAACTCCCGTGACTACTTCGTCGGGGGCAACG
>NZ_JBFFOH010000273.1:0-1937 GCF_041562805.1 Sulfurovum sp.
TACAAATGTACAAATCTTATCATAAAAAAATTGTTGCAAGTACTTTACTTGCATCGGTAGTATTTTTGGGAACTGCTTGTAATGCATCTAATGGTACAAAAGAGACAGCAGAAGCAAAGACTACAACGGCAGCAGCAGTAAGTTTACCAATGAACACAGAAGGTTTCACTAAAAGAGAAATCGATGCTGTAGGTCCATTGACTCCTACTCTATCTGATAGTGTTAAAAACACTTATGATAATGGTAAATTGGTGATCGATGGTGGGGTGATCTATCCTATCGTTAACGGTAAAACAGGTGCATACCATGTAAATGAAGAAGCACACAAAACACCATTTAACAAAGGTAAAACAGCAACTGCTAATGAGCAGAAAGCTTGGGATATCGATGTTATGCCAGACGGTACAGGTCTTCCTGAAGGTTCAGGTACTGTAGAAGATGGTGATGCAATCTATGAAGCAAAATGTCAATCTTGTCATGGTGACTTTGGTGCAGGTGCTGGACTTTACCCAAGATTAACTGCAGGTAATGCAGCGAAACAGCAAAAGACACTTATGAATCAAAGAGTAGATCCAGATTCAGATGGTCCTACGCGTGTATTTGGTTCGAACTGGCCATATGCAAGTACTTTGTGGTGGTACATTAAAACTGGTATGCCTCACCAAGCGCCATTGACATTGCCTGATGATGAAGTGTATGCTTTAACTGCATATATCCTTTATATCAATGAGATGTCAATTGATGGTGTTGAGGTAGATGATGAATATGAACTTGACAGAGAAAAATTCTTAAAGATCGTTATGCCAAATGTTGATGGGTTTGAACCTGCAATCGATGGTCCAAACGGCCCGGACAATGCACGTGAGTACTTTAACAACCCATTGAACTATGGTAACGGTGTAAGATGTATGAAAGATTGTTTTGAGGGTGAGCCTGAAATACAAAGAATTGGATTTGCACTGACTGATTTCAGTCCTCCATTGAATTCTGAGAAGACATTACCAGAAGTTACTGATGCTGGGCCTGCACATCCGGGGAAAGCTAATTACGATGCAAGTTGTAAAGTATGTCATGAAACAGATGCAATGGGTGCTCCTGCTGTAGGAGACAAAGCGGCTTGGACTGCGGCACTTGAAAAAGGTATCGATCAAGTTTATCACAATGCTATAAACGGAATTAATGGTATGCCTCCAAAAGGTGGTGCTATGGATCTTACTGATGCACAGATGAACGAAGTTGTTGATTATATGTTGGAAGCAAGCAAGTAAATAAGTGTGAGTTATCACAATTATTACACAATATTTTAGTAGAGTAGGATATGAGGTTGGCAAGGCTGACCTTTTATCTACATTTATACACAAAGGAAATAAAATGGATAGAAGAAAATTTATGAGTTTAAGTATGGTTGCAGCTGCTGTATTACCAGCAAGTTTATCTGCAATTGATTTCAGAGCTACAAAGCCTGACACATGGACTGCACACACTGTAGCAGATTCAATTAAAGCACTTTATGGTGATATTAAACCAGAAGAAAAAGGTGTAACTGTTAAAGCACCAAAAGTTGCAAGTAACGGTGGAGCAATCCCTGTAACTGTATCTTCTGATATTGCTGCTAAAACTGTAGCTGTTTTCCAAGATGCTAACCCTGAAGCTACTGTATGTGTATTTACTGTACCAGAAGGTGGAATTGTTGATTATATGATGAAGATCAAAATGAAAAAATCTGGTAAGATCACTGCGATCGTAGAAGGTACTGATGGTAAGTTCTATGCAGGTAACGTGTCACTTGAAGTTGCTCTTGGTGGATGTGAAGGTTAATCCTTTCCCTCAACCAGCTAGATTAGGTCTTAAAACTTAATACATATAAACAGAAATAGAAAGAAAAAGGAATATTATGGGTAATATGAAAATTAAAGCAAAGCTTAAAGGCGATGTGA
>NZ_JBFFOH010000274.1:0-1866 GCF_041562805.1 Sulfurovum sp.
ATAAGCGTAGTTTTCTTTACACAAAGAGGGTACATTTATGTCATATTGCAATATTTTGTTAATTATAAATATATTTTGTAGGTGAAAATATTTGATAGTTTAAGGCTATAGTGTATAAAATGTCCGATATTAAATAGTTAGACACATATTAGGAGATGTATTGATTACCATTGAATTGATAGATAACAAAAAAATAAATTCAATAATTCCACTTCTTAAAATATTGAATACTTCTATATCAGAAGAGACATTAGAAGAGCGGCTTAGTGATATGATTAAAGAAGGTTATCAGTGTGTTGGAGCTTTTGACAATGATAAGCTTATTGGAATTTGTGGTTTATGGATTTTAACTAAGTATTATGTTGGTAAACATATTGAACCAGATAATATGATGATTCTCCCTGAGTATCAAAATCAAAAAATCGGCTCTAAAATGATGCAGTGGATTTATGGTTACGCTAAAAACAATGATTGTGTAGCAAGTGAATTAAATTGTTATATAAATAACAAAGCTGCACATAATTTTTGGGAAAAAGAGAGTTATAAAGTCATAGCTTTACATTTCCAAAAAGATTTGTAAATGTCTAACAAAACCTTGGAGAGAAATAGTTTCCCCTACGGCAAAACTATTTCTCAAGACAGTCGTTATGTGTGAAAGAATTAACATCATGGTTAGGCGTTATCTACAGTGGTATAGCAAAGACACGGAGTTTTCAGTTGGGCAAGAGAACCTAAAAGATATTGAACTTAATCAACTACAAAAACTATTCGGCGTTCCCTCTGATGACCCAATGTATGATTGCTGGGAAGTAAATGATGTGCACTTATCTGAACTACAAAAACACGTAGACCACAGAATCAATCTAGCAAAATACTCATACTTCATAGAGGCATCCGGGTGACAACATGCAAACCACATAACAAGGCGCTCCAGCCGACCCACCTCCGAGGCACTTGGCTTGTGCTGTGTAGCACAAACCAAGCCCCGCTACGGCGGTCGGCTGAGCTTAAGCGTTATGTTAAAGGAAATTAGAACATGGAATTGAAATATACAGATGCATTTACAAGTAAGTATCGTTACGGTAAGTTATATCCAAAAGGTATACCATTTGGAACTAATATTCATAATAAGTTAAAAAGTGATAGCTGGGAATTAGAAAATAGAGAAAATCATATTGCAGAAAAGAATGACAACAGAATGGATAGAAATTATGGATTTACTGACAATTATATACATAAAGTAACCAATAAAGCAGTCTCTGTTCATTGTAGAACATCAGCAACGGGTAAAACACTTAATTGGACATTTAGTTCAAACGATATAGAAAATCAAGAAGAATTTGAACAGCTATTAAATTAAAAACATAACAAAGCATAGTAACCAATAAGTTACCTAGCGGCAACTTATTGGCTATACTCAAACGTTATGTGCCATGGGAGATGACATGAAAAAGATACTTGTGCTCATTGGCATTTTGTTTATGTTTCAAGCTCAAGCGGAATCAGTGGGGAGTATAGTTTTCTTCAACATTGCGAGTACTGAGCAATCAGATGAAGAAACCAATGCGGATTTCTACTTTTATTATGACAAACTGAATGACTTTCTTACAAAGAAAGGGTTTGACGTGCATCTTGCTGAGCAATTGCCTATTAAAATAGTGAAGCCTGACTACACTATTGAGCTGGGAGTGAGCGACGTAGCAAGTGATGTTGGAATTATATTTGTCAAGCCGTCAGGTCAGTACAAGGTTTCTGAAGGAGTTAAGACAGATATGGATGTTGCTATGGAAGCCGAACAATACTTCAAAGTGAAATTGGTAGGCGAATGACACATAACAAACCAAAGGAGACCAATCAAAAACCCGC
>NZ_JBFFOH010000275.1:0-1863 GCF_041562805.1 Sulfurovum sp.
AAGAAGTGGAGAGTAAAAGAGCTAAAGTCAAGATAGCCAAGTGGCTTAACATCCATCCTCACAACATCGCGCAAAAGATAGAGATAATATGTGAACACTTTAGAACGCATGTGGCTCATCTACTAGATGGCCAAGCCAAAGCTATGGTCGTGACATCAAGCAGACAATCAGCAGTCAGATACAAGATAGCATTTGACAAGTACATCAAAGAGCATAACATAGAAGAGCAGATGCAGGCTATGGTGGCTTTCTCAGGTAAAATAACCGATGACATCGAAGGTACAGAAAAAGAGTATACAGAATTCAATATGAACCCAAACCTAAGAGGCAGGGAGATGAGAAAAGCTTTTGATTCCAATGACTATCAGGTAATGCTGGTAGCTAACAAGTTCCAAACAGGATTTGACCAACCAAAACTATGTGCCATGTATGTAGACAAGAAGTTGGGTGGGGTTGATTGCGTGCAGACACTCTCAAGACTGAACAGAACCTATGCAGGTAAAGAACAGACCTTTATACTGGACTTCTACAATGAAGCTGTAGATATCAAAGAAGCCTTTGAACCGTACTACAACACCACTGAACTTGAAGATGTTACAGACCCCAATATCGTCTATGATATGCAGACTAAACTGGAAGCAAGTACTATCTTTACAACTATGGATGTAGAGAACTATGCCAAAGCATTCTTTGACCCTAAGGGCACACAGGCATCTATGAGTTCCGCCATTAAACCAGCCGTAGATAGATACAAGAACAGATACAAGCAAGCACTGGAAAGTATTAACAACATTAAGAGTAGCCTAAAGCAAGCCAAACAGAACAAAGATGATAAAGCCATACACAACTATGAACTTGACCTCAAAGAAGCTAATGAAGATAAGAATGCACTTGACATCTTCAAGAAAGAGCTTATCACATTTCTACGGATGTATGAGTTCCTGTCACAGATAGTGGACTATGCAGACGAAGACCTACTAAAGTTGTCAGAATTTGTAAAAGCACTTATACCAAACCTAAAGACATATGACCCTAAAGACCCAATAGATATATCATTGGTAGAATTATCACATTACAAACTACACAAACAAAAGAGCCAAGCCATTAGCTTAGTGGGAGAGGGTGAACTACCTCCTATAGGGGGAGGTGGTGCTACTGCAAGAGACCCAGAGAAAGAGTTGCTTTCAGAAATAGTTGAACACATGAATGCACTCTTTGAAGGTGAGCTAAGTGATGATGATATGCTGAACTACGCTAGAACCATCAAAGACAAGGTCATGGAAAATGAGAAGGTCGTAGAACAGGTAAACAATAATACTAAAGAACAGGCAATGATGGGTGGATTCGCAGATGCTATCAACGATGCAGTTATAGATAGTCTTGATGCACATCAAAACCTTGCTACACAGGTGCTTGGGAAAGAGCGTATTAAAAATGGCTTGGCTGATATTGTGTATGAGTTGATAGTTAGAGGACTAAAGGCGAGTTAAAATCTATTCTTCTTTGAATACATACCATATAAGAAGGCATTTCGTTTACCCATGTCAAGACCGATGAAAGAATGAGAGATAAAAGATTGAAGAGAGTGGGTAAGAAATTATAGGATTATATGCACTTTTTCAACATGCTACGGACTACACACGGACTTGCTGAAAAATTAGAAAACTTAAAAAGGCTATGAAATGACTTTTTTTAGGGGACTAGTTGAGGTTAGTATGATTTTATGGCTGAGAGGAAGGGATTCGAACCCTCGGTGAGTTACCCCACACAGACGTTCCAGGTCTGCACCTTCGACCACTCGGACACCTCTCATTATACATATGAAATATCTATCAATAAACAAAAAAAGTTTTTGGATTATCG
>NZ_JBFFOH010000276.1:0-1776 GCF_041562805.1 Sulfurovum sp.
AACTTTCGATCCAAGCGTTCCACCCAAGACTTATCGAGGGTAAAGCGATCCAATTGCATCCACTGGTATGTTCTGCGTTCAACGCCGACTTCGATGGGGATCAAATGGCGGTACACGTACCACTTTCAGATGAAGCTATAGCTGAAGCTAAAGTATTGATGCTTGCATCAATGAACATTTTGCTTCCAGCATCAGGTAAGGCGATAGCCGTACCTTCACAGGATATGATTTTAGGTCTTTATTACCTAACACTTGAGAAAAATGATGTAAAAGGTGAGCATAAACTTTTTGCAAACGTAGAAGAAGTTGAAATTGCATTTGAACAAAATGCACTTGACCTCAATGCACGTATCAGAACAGTCATTGAAGGGCATATTGCAAAATCAACTGCAGGTAGATTGATCTTAAAATCAATTATCCCTGATTATGTACCGGAAAAATACTGGAACAAAGTATTGAAGAAAAAAGATATCGGTACATTGGTTGACTACATCTATAAAATAGGTGGTGTTTCAGAAACTGCAGGTTTCCTTGATAATCTTAAGGATATGGGTTTCAAATATGCAACTAAAGTAGGGGTTTCTATCTCTGTTGATGATATTAAGATCCCTGACCTTAAAGATGGAATGGTTGTTTCTGCTAAAGCAGAAGTTAAAGAGATCCAGAGACAATTTGGTGCGGGTCTTTTAACCGATCAAGAACGTTATAACAAAATTATCGATATCTGGACAGATGCGAACAATGGTATTGCTGAAGAACTTATGAGTCTTATTAAGTCAGATAAAGATGGATTTAACTCAGTACACATGATGGCAGACTCCGGGGCAAGAGGTTCAGCGGCACAGATCAGACAACTTTCTGGTATGAGGGGTCTTATGGCGAAATCAGATGGTTCGATCATTGAAACACCTATTACGTCAAACTTCCGTGAAGGTCTTAATGTACTCGAGTACTTTATTTCAACGCACGGTGCGAGAAAAGGTCTTGCCGATACAGCACTTAAGACAGCGAATGCGGGTTACTTAACAAGAAAACTGATCGATGTTGCACAGAATGTGAAGATCGCTATGACAGATTGTGGAACGCACGAAGGTGTAGAAGTGTCTGATATCGTTGTTGGTAATGAGATGATCGAGCCATTGGCAGATCGTATATATGGTAGAGTACTTGCTGCAGATGTTATTGATCCTATTACTTCTGAAGTACTTGTAAGCGAAGGTACGATGATAGATGAAGAGACTGCTTCAAGAGTCCAAGATGCAGGAGTACGTTTAGTGGTTATGAGAGCGCCATCAACATGTAAAGCACCAAAAGGTATCTGTGCGAAATGTTATGGTCTGAATATGGCTGATAACAGAATGGTTAAACGTGGAGAAGCTGTAGGTGTTATTGCAGCACAATCTATTGGTGAGCCAGGTACACAGCTTACATTACGTACATTCCACACGGGTGGTACGGCAACAGCAGGGAAAGAAGATAGACAAGTTATCGCAAGTAAAGAAGGTTTCATTAGATACTATAACCTGAATGTATATCGTAACAGAGATGGTAACCTTATCGTTGCAAACAGAAGAAACGCAGGTGTTCTTTTGGTTGAACCTAAGATCAAAGCAGTGGTAGACGGTACACTTTCTCTTGTTGTGACACATGACGAGTATGTGATCTCTGTAAATCCAGCCAGTGCAGATGAAGTGAAGTATAACCTTAGAAAATCTGATGTGGCTAAATCAAATGAACTTGCAGGTGTTGCAGGTAAAGTTGAAGGAAAACTTTTCT
>NZ_JBFFOH010000277.1:0-1760 GCF_041562805.1 Sulfurovum sp.
CATAAGAAATATCTATATTATTTACTTTTCATTTAAGTTTCAGCTAATTTTGACTGGCTTATAATGGGCGCAGTCAAAATTCGAGAGTTCGGATTTTAATCTTTACAATTCTATAGGAGAATTACATATGAAAAAAACAATCAAGTTAGCTTTAGTAGCTGCAATGGCACTTGGTGCAACATCTGCATTCGCAACGAATGGTGACCACCTTATCGGTATCGGTGCTAAAGCACGTGGTATGGGTGGTGTTTCAATCGGTATGAGCCATGGTGCTGAGTCAGGTATTGCAAACCCTGCTTTGATCACTTCAGTAGAAGGGACAGAAGTATCTTTCGGTGGTACTCTCTTTATGCCAAACGTTGAAGCAACAATGAGCAACCCTATGGGTGGAGATCAACCAACTGAGAAAAGTGCAGCAGATATGAGTATGATCCCTGCTGTTTCAATTGCTAACAAAGTGAATGATAACTTCTACTGGGGTATCGGTATGTGGGGTACAGCTGGTATGGGTGTTGACTACCGCGATGCTGAAACATCGGCTACAAACTCAGGTAATATGCAGATGGTAACTAACTTACAACTAATGCAATTTGGTGTGCCATTGGCATATAAAGTTGCAGGTTTCAGCGTTGGTGTTACACCAATTCTTCAATATGGGGCACTTGATATAAATTATAACTTTGGTGGACAAGAGACCGGTGAAGGTGTTGCTCAAGACCTTGCATTCGGTGTGAATGTTGGTGCAGCTTACGAGATCGCAGGTGTAACAATGGGTCTGCTTTATAAGTCACCTATTGCAATGAACTATGACTATCAACTTTCTTCAGCAACTACGCCATTTGTTCAAATGGGTATATTCCCTGCTGCTATGGCAAATGATTTAGAACAACCAGCTGAAATTGGGTTGGGTGTCAGTTATGCTATTGCAGGTAATACTATTGCTGTAGATTTCAAGCAAATCAAATGGGGTGATGCCAAAGGATATAAAGATTTTGGTTGGGAAAATCAAAATGTACTTGCTTTAGGTTATGAATATTCAGCAGATACATGGGCAGTACGTTTAGGTTATAACTATGCTAAACAACCTATTACTGAAGCTCAAAGTGGTCCGGCAATGATGGTTGATGCAACTTCAGGAAGCTTCGCTCAGGCAGGTGGTAATGCTCTAAATACATTCAATCTTTTAGGCTTCCCGGCAACGACTGAATCACACATCACACTTGGTGGAACTTATGTATTCAGTAAGCAGATCTCATTAGATGGTGCATTCACATATGCTCCGGAAACTGAAGTTACAATGAAAACTATCACTGGATATTCTGATGCAGGTACTCCAACAGATCCAACTGATGATATGCTATTTACAGGTGATACAACAGTAAAACATAGCCAATCAGCTCTTTCAGTTCAACTTAACTACACTTTCTAAACAGATAACCGCCTGTAGGCGGTTATCCTTTATCTCCATCGTATTTATGAATGTATAGGTACATCAGTTGTTACAAAATTGATTAATATTCAAAACAACAGATCTTATGAAACAATAATGAACGATATAGTTGTCTATGTCAATGAATCTCGACAATGTTAAACTAGCTTCACCTTAATATTAAATAACACTCCACATTCCATCCACAATTATCATTTATAATCATAATAGTCATAGAGCCAGTTTATGTAAGCAAAGCTAGACAGAGTAATTGCTACAATTTGTAAGCATTTATATTGATATCAGTCTGCAATAAATGATTGGTTGATAG
>NZ_JBFFOH010000278.1:0-1760 GCF_041562805.1 Sulfurovum sp.
AAAACGCATGTCCTGCATGTACTGTTTGGAGAGAAGTAAGACTTTTTGGTGAACATCAGGGTGCGCTTTACTGCTAAGGTCTATAACAGTGTTAAGCAGTTCTTTGGTTTTATCTTTTGTCACTGTGTATAATTCCTGATTCTAAAGAGATATGAAATACCTATTATATTATGCAATGTTATAACACGGAATGGATAAAGTATGCCTGATATTGGGCATTTTGAAAAGAAAATATGCAGGAAAAAGAAGGAGTGCGAAAATGATGCCCGAAGGCATCAAGGGATTAGCACTGGTAGGTAGTTTTAAACTCGTAAGCAGTTGGACGACCTTCGTCAGGGAAGACATCTCTTTCGAATCTATAGGCCTGGTAAGAATTAAGAAACTCATCAGTAAATACCGGCTTCAAGAAGTCATTGTCACGAATTAGAGCCTCTAATGCACCACGAAGTGTATGTGGCATCTGAGGAATACCCTTTTCACGGATCTCATCAAGAGTAAGTTCAAATAGATCTTCATCCATTGGGCCTATTGGAACTACTTTGCTTTGGATACCGTCAAGTCCTGCCATCATCATTACAGCAAACGCAAGGTAAGGACAAGCTGTTGAATCCGGAAAACGCATCTCAACACGAGTAGCTTTCTCACCGGCACCATAAGGGATACGGCAAGATGCTGAACGGTTTTGAGAAGAGTAAGTCAATACACTTGGCGCTTCAAAACCTGGAAGTAATCTTTTGTATGAGTTTGTTGTCGGGTTCGTAAACGCAGCAACAGCTCTTGCGTGTTTAAAGATACCGCCGACATAGTTAAGACCCATCTCAGAGACGTTCGCATAGTTGCCTTCTTTATAGAAAAGGTTTTTACCGTCTTTCCATAGAGACTGGTGAACGTGCATACCATTTCCATTATCACCATAAAGTGGTTTAGGCATGAAAGTCGCTGTTTTGCCATTAAGGTGTGCAATCATTTTTACAACATATTTGTATTTTTGAACGTTGTCTGCTGCACCAATGATGTCAGAGAAAACAATACCGATTTCGTGTTGACCTTGAGCAACTTCATGGTGACCAAGAACGACTTCAAGACCTACTTGTTCAAGAACCAGCATCATCTCAGCTCTTAGATCAACAGCTGAATCCGTTGGTGCCCCCGGGAAGTAACCCCCCTTAGTTCCTGGACGGTGACCTGTGTTGTACATGTCTGGGTAAGTTGTACCTGAATTCCAGCCACCCTCTTCAGTGTCAACTCTGTAACCGGCTTCATGGATATCGTCTGTGAATTTCACATCATCAAAAACAAAGAATTCGTTTTCAGGGCCAAAGTATGCAGCATCAGCGATACCTAAAGAGTCCGCATGCTTCAGTGCCGCTTTGGCAATTGAACGTGGACATCTCTCATATGCCTGATTTTTGTAGATATCGTAAACATCACAGAAGACGATAATGGTCGGGTCAGCAGTGAACGGGTCCAAAAATGCTGTTCCAATATCTGCTTTTAAAAGCATATCTGATTTGTTGATCGGCTGCCATGCATCTACAGAAGAACCGTCAAATGGAAAACCAGCCTCTATAATACCAACATTTACAGCGCTCATACGGTAAGTAACATGATGCCATGCCCCTTTAATGTCTGTAAATCTTAAATCTACGAACTGAACATCATTCTCTTCACAATATGCAAAGAACTCTTCCGTGCTGTTAACGAATTTTCCCATGTGTAATCTCCTGATTAAATATTGATTGCTAGTAGTATAACGAATT
>NZ_JBFFOH010000279.1:0-1603 GCF_041562805.1 Sulfurovum sp.
CATAAGAAATATCTATATTATTTACTTTTCATTTAAGTTTCAGCTAATTTTGACTGGCTTATAATGGGCGCAGTCAAAATTCGAGAGTTCGGATTTTAATCTTTACAATTCTATAGGAGAATTACATATGAAAAAAACAATTAAGTTAGCTTTAGTAGCTGCAATGGCACTTGGTGCAACGTCTGCATTTGCAACAAATGGTGACCTGCTTATCGGTATCGGTGCTAAAGCACGTGGTATGGGTGGTGTTTCAATCGGTATGGGTCATGGTGCTGAGTCAGGTATTGCTAACCCTGCACTTATTACGTCTGTAGAAGGAACTGAGGTTTCTTTTGGTGGCACTTTGTTTATGCCAAATGTTTCGCTTGACGGCGGCGCTGGATATAAAGATAGTGCAGCTGACATGAGCATGATCCCTTCAGTATCTATTGTTAACAAAGTTAATGATAATTTCTACTGGGGTATTGGTATGTGGGGTACAGCTGGTATGGGTGTTGACTACCGTGATGAAACTGCTGAAACAATGAATATGGTTACAAATCTTCAACTTATGCAATTTGGTGTTCCATTGACTTATGCTGTTTCAGGTTTTAGTGTTGGTGTAACACCTATTCTCCAATATGGTGCTTTAGATATCAATTATCACATGGCTGGTACTGAGTACGGTGAAGGTGTTGCTCAGGATCTTGCTTTCGGTATTAATATCGGTGCTGCTTATGAGATTGCAGGTGTAACAATCGGTGCACTATATAAATCAGCAATTGATATGGAGTATAAAGGTCAACTTTCTTCAGCAACTCAACCATTTGCAGACTTTGGTATTTTCCCAGGCGCAATGGGCGATAATCTTGAACAACCGGCTGAGATTGGTCTAGGTATTAGCTACGCTATTGCAGGCAATACTATTGCAGTTGATTTCAAACAAATCAAATGGGGTGATGCTAAAGGTTACAAGGATTTTAACTGGGAAAATCAAAATGTTTTTGCATTGGGTTATGAATATGCAGCTGACGCATGGGCAGTTCGTTTAGGTTATAACTATGGTAAAAATCCTATTAAAGAGTTACCGGCTGGTCCTGCACAAAATGGTACTGTTCCAATGTCAAGCTATGCAGGTGATGCAATGAATCTATTTAACTTGGCAGGTTTCCCTGCAACGACAGAGTCTCATATTACGATTGGTGGAACATATGACTTTTCGAAGAAAGTTTCATTAGATGGTGCATTTACTTATGCTCCAGAAACAGAAACATCATTTGATACATCAGGATTAGCATCTATGGGTATGGCTGCACCAGAAACAAGTGTTAAACATAGTCAAACAGCTCTTTCTGTACAACTAAACTACAACTTCTAATTAGAAGTTAACTGATACTTTCTTCTATGTTCCCATCAACACGATGGGAACAGATACTCCTAAAAAAAGCTTACGTAAACAATTTTCCTGAGTCCGTAATCACTGCTCCACATTCCATCCACAATTATCATTTATAATCATAATAGTCATAGAGCCAGTTTATGTAAGCAAAGCTAGACAGAGTAATTGCTACAATTTGTAAGCATTTATATTGATATCAGTCTGCAATAAATGATTGGTTGATAG
>NZ_JBFFOH010000280.1:0-1598 GCF_041562805.1 Sulfurovum sp.
GATCGTAAGCTTTAAGCTTTAATCTAATTTTTTCCATATTTTACCTTTAAAAGAACTCGTTAGTACGTGCCTAAAACACAGGGTTTAAACCCTCTAACATAAATTTAGGAACGCGAATTATACCCAAAGTTTTTGAAAGGTACAATACTTTTTAGTCTAAAAACGCTACAATACTCAAAAATATTTCCTTTTAAAAAGGAAAAATATCACATGGATACATATGCAATTACTTGAATATTATCAAAATCAACGTTATGTCACTGAAAATTATATTCCCAGAAAATGTCAATTACCTCTAAAGGGAGATATGAACCTCTACGGTGTACGTGGCTCAGGAAAAACTACTATCATTCTTGATCTCATGCAGGAAGAAAATGAAGAGACTGCCCTTTATATAGATATAGAGGATCCCAACCTCATTTTCAATACACTCTCGACTCTGTCTCTGCAACAGTATATAGACCGTGAGGGTATCACCCTGCTCATACTTGACCATTACCAAGAAGGATACCTCCCCTATTTTCCTAATGTAGAGAGGCTCATTGTACTTACACGTATACCTCTTGAGGATAAAGGGCTGAGTCCTGTTGAGCTTTTTCCTTTAGATTATGAAGAGTTTCTTGCTTTTGAGACCAGTGCTGCACAGAGCAGTGGGTTTAACCATTTCTTACGTGCCGGTACGCTGCCCGTGATCGCAAGGTCACAAAAAACAAGTATCCAGGCGATGAAAACCTTTTTACAAAGTTCCTTCGATGAAAATGAACAGAAGCTACTTCTCATCTTGGCTCAACACCATACCAAACATCTTACAACCCATCAGATCTATACCTTTGCAAAAGAGAAATTTAAGGTTTCAAAAGACTGGCTCTACAAAACGATGAAACTGTTTACTCAGGAAAAGCTTGTGTTGTTCATAGAAGACCGCTACCAGAAGTCAGGGAAAAAGATGCTGCTCTTTGATTTTGCCTTTGCCAAATACCTTACCATAGGGCAACCCTTCATTATGCAGTTTGACACGATGATAGCCTTGGCACTTATGAAACACCACATTAAAGTACAAACACTGGGTATTCATGGATATGTAACTACAAACGATGAACTCATCATTCCTGCACCGTTTGAGAGTGAAGAGAGCCTCTGGGTAAAGTCACAAAGCAAGTTTTCCATCTACAAAAAGTACGGTATCAAAAAAGTAACCATCGTCACTGTTGCCAACAGCTATGAATACGACATAGAGAAACTACACTTTGAAGCATTGCCATTTGATGAATGGAGTGTAATCAATGATGAAGAGTAATATAAGCTAGCTTTGGCTAAAATTCGCATGCCTCTTTTCAGACCTGTGCAACGGTTCTGAGAGACAACGGGTCAGGATGGGAACATAGCAGCCCACCTTTCTTTACTGTGTGCCGCAGGGATCTGGGGAGGGGTATTACGATCTTCTTAATATCTTCAAACGATAATCCAAAAACTTTTTTTGTTTATTGATAGATATTTCATATGTATAATGAGAGGTGTCCGAGTGGTCGAAGGTGCAGACCTGGAACGTCTGTGTGGGGTAACTCACCGAGGGTTCGAATCCCTTCCTCTCAGCCATA
>NZ_JBFFOH010000281.1:0-1534 GCF_041562805.1 Sulfurovum sp.
GATAGGTGTAGGAACAGTCACGATATACACATTGCAATCAGCTATCTCTTCGAGGTCCTTAGTAAACTTCATACCATGAGCCAATGCTTCCTTGACCTGTGTATCACTCAGCTCAAGTGTACGGTCCACACCAGAGTTAAGCTCATCGATACGCCACTGTGCGATATCAAAACCAACTACATCGTATTTCTCCGAAAATGCATGTGCCAAAGGTAAACCAACGTAACCAAGTCCAATCACTGCTATCTTGTAAGTCATAAAAAATCCTGATAATAAATTGACAATATTATATCGAAAGGGGAGTAACAATCTAATGTCATGAAGATCAAGACAACATACTTATATCACTTTTATTCCGTCTCGAAAACTATTTTCATGGAATTATAGTATTTAAATGTCATATTAATGTCATATTTGTATGAGGTTATTCATTAGACCTTACAAAAAAGTGAACAAAGGACGTTTATAGCCCCCTTGCTCTTTTGAAGAAGATATATTTTACGCCAGGTTTTGATAAAAATAATTAGTTGCTTTAACGAAGCCGTCTATCGAACCACAGTCAAAACGCGTACCTTTAAATTTGTATGCAATGACCCTACCCTGCTTCGCCTGTTCAAGTAGTGCATCAGTGATTTGGACCTCTCCACCTTTACCTGGCTTTGTTTCTCTTAGTATGTCAAAGATATCCGGTGTGAGGATGTAGCGTCCTATGATAGCCATATTGGTAGGAGCATCTTTTGGATCTGGCTTTTCTACCATATCAGTAACACGGTAAATATCATCACTATTATCAACCAATTTCCCTGCGATAACACCATACTTATTTGTTTCTTCCATAGGGACTTCTTCGATAGCTACAACAGAACATCCGTACTTTTCATAGACTTCTATCATCTGCTTCAGTACGCCATCGTTTTCATTGGTACATAGGTCATCTGCCAAAATAACAGCAAATGGTTCATTCCCGATAAGCGTTTCACCTGTAAGGATAGCATGCCCCAATCCCTTCATCTCTACTTGTCTAGTATAGGAGAAGGTACATTGATCAATAACGGAACGGATCTCAGTAAGAAGATGCTCTTTATTGGTACCAAAGATCTGGTGTTCAAGTTCAAAGGAGATATCAAAATGATCTTCAATGGCCCTTTTCCCCCGCCCTGTGACAATCGCCATAGTATGAAGTCCTGCTTCAAGAGCTTCCTCTACACCATATTGGATCAGTGGTTTGGTTAAAACAGGTAACATCTCTTTTGGAGTAGCTTTTGTCGCAGGTAGAAAACGTGTACCATAGCCTGCTGCGGGAAATAAACATTTTTTGATCAAAGGGAATCCTGTAAAGTAAGTTGAAGATATTATATCGAAAAGGGATTATAGTATTTAGATGTCATATTTATGTAATAATTTCAAGTCTACATTCTTTTAAAATCATCTTCTTCTATACGAACAATGTCATCTTCACCCACATACTCACCCACCTGTGCTTCGATCATCACCAAATCTATCTTCCCCTCATTCTCAAGACGATGGACTTCAC
>NZ_JBFFOH010000282.1:0-1528 GCF_041562805.1 Sulfurovum sp.
TCCGGTATCAATGATGAAATAGCCTCGCTTGAAATTCTCAAATTGGCTGAAATCGGTACCGTGGTATCCCACATTTCCTTTATTGACCCAGACCGGAAAATCATCATACCCATAATAGGGATCTTTGATGATTTTACTCTCTACTACTTTACCGCTGACGGGTGCATGATAATGGTGATACGTATTTGGCATCAAAACGCATGAAAGTGCTGTACCGCCAACAAACTTCTCGGCATAGCTGGAGCCATCAAGCATATCACTGATATTTAATGATTGACGTCCCTTAGTCGGGATATGTGTCTCTTTGGAGACAATCTTTAGCGGGACCGAGTTTATGATACAGTCTGTCGGTGCAGAGATCACATAGTCACGCTCCGGCATCGTCTGCGGTCGACTTTTGTCCTGGTCTTTAAGTCTCCGTATAAAAAAGTCATTAAACGATGTAAATCCCCCGTCAGCAGCAGCAGGATCAGGTAGCATGTAATCTTGTTTCTCTATTCTCGCATCATCTAACCAATTAGCTATCGGCGCTGTAGAACGTTTAGAATCCATAAAAGCGCCTCGTTCTTTTGCAAAGTCTTGTAAGATCTTGCGCCCAGGGCTCTGCTGTACGACCTTGATGGCATCAGGGTTCTGATAATAAAAGAATGTAAAATCTTCAATATACTTCAGTCCATTGTCGTGACCTCTCTGCATTGTCGGTAAAAAAGTACACCACTCCTCTAAAAAAGAGGTCAGATCAGTGACACTCTTGCCGATCCATGGATTTCCGGCAGCATATTCCGGTGGAAGCTGATGGATGTTTTTGAACGCCAGATCAACCTGTTCTTTAAACTTTCCATCGTTGTCATAGGTGTTTTGAAAGGCTTTAATCGAGCCGGAACATGGGCTTTCGCTGAGTGTAGATCCGTGGAGATCCAGGAGTGAAAAAAGTAATATTACCGTTGGTAGAATCGATTTATACATGCTATCGTCCTTTATTGTTAAGTGGTGCAGAACACTATACTTTGCCAATATCATTCCTGCATCATATTTTAAAAGTGCATGCTGACGTTGATTCCAAACACTCTCGGGTCAGCGAAGTGATAGTAATTGTGTGATGGTGTATGAACAACAAAATCCACATTTGCTTCGTCAAACAGATTGCTCACATAGAGGAAAGCCTTTAAGCCTTTAAGATCGTCATAGCCGAAATTCAAGTCAGCAGTTGCATAACCCTCCTCTTTTTGCGTGTTTCCAACATCATAATAGCGCTTGCCCATGTATCGCGCAGAAGGTTGAATGAACCAGTTTCTGTTCAAAAGGTAGGTAGCGCCAAAAGCGGCAGTCATATCGGGGACTTCAACCAAATAATTACCTTCGTAAGCACCGCCGTCTGCATCAAACTCTTTGAATTTTGCCTGGGTCAGACCCAGTGTGGCATAGAGCGATAATTCTTCTGTCTGATAGCTGAGGTCAAATTCTGCTCCGTAGCTGTATGCTTTTTTTGCATTCAGTACGGTCGTCGCCAGATTGTTGTCAAAAGTCA
>NZ_JBFFOH010000283.1:0-1523 GCF_041562805.1 Sulfurovum sp.
ATATTTTGGTGTCAATTTGGTGCCATTAATGACCAAAAAGATACCTTTTCTGATAATCTTTGAACTTGGAAAACTTCGATATATAGGGTCTTTTAGGGTATATAGAGGTCTATAAAATGGTTTCCAGTATCCGGAGCCACTCTTTAAGTATCCCCAAAAAAAACTTTTATTTCAAACCTAAATATAAAAACAGTGTTCCCAACACGTTATAAAATGCAATAAAGTTAGTTCAAATATTCTATCTCTCCTTCCCATACTCTTATCCTATTTCTTGTATCATACAGTTGTTTTAAAATATTTGTTTATGTTATAGAAGATCGTCATTGTGTGTTACATTACAGTATGCATTCCCATGTAAAACGTGGGAAAGAAAATAATTCAGGCTTTTTATTAGGAGGGCGGTAATGAGTATAGGTAAAAAGATATTTTTAACGATCTTTGGATTACTGGTCGCAGCCGTAACGGCATTCAATATAGCAGACTATATGTACTGTTCCTATGATAAAAAAGTAAAAGAAGTGGCTTTTCCTTTGGCGACAGCCATCATCGAACATATAGAAAACAGTGGCATACCTCACTCTTTGAAAGATATTTCTGGAATGCCATATGAATTAAATGATTGCAATAAGACATTTTATGAAGAAAAAGGGCGCGATGACATCATGATAGAAGAGAGGGAAAATTGTTCTTTGAATGTCGATGATAAAACCTATGATGTAAAAATTGTGAATTCATATAATGATGTTAAGACATATCATGTTATTGACATATCGATTAAACAATATAAAACAAAATTTAAATACAGCATCAGATATGACCGTAAAACAAAAAAGTGGAATTATGAGCACTATCCATTGGCCAATGTCTATTTTGACTGGGATTGTTGGGTTTGCGACCCCAAATTATTTAGATTAACAAATTAGGGGTTTCATGATGAAAAGTAGAATTTTAGTCAGACTGATTTTGATACTGATGACGATATCGGTACTTAGTCATGCCTGGGAAGTAAATACACACAGGCTGATCGATAGGAAAGCATCGAACCTTTCAACTAACCTTGGAGAGTTTCTGACTAATGCTCAGATAAATGCACAGAATGGATTTGATGACAGGTATTTGTATTATACGAGGGATTGAATCTCCAAAGTCATAAAAAATGAAGATTCAACCGCGGGGTGTAATGTAGAGGAATTCTAACTACATACATTCTCTATAGTTAAAATTTCGTATTCTATTGTCCGGTATCTCTGACTCGCCCTTTTTATCTATCATATACACATAAAAGTCATCTACGCGGTTCCCTTTTTTATCTTCTTGGAGGTACTCAACGACATAGTTTTTATTTTTTTGTGGTTTTAATACGAAATCCGTAGAGTGCATCACTGTAGTGCCTCCGCTCACAGAAGGAGTGAAAGTTACTTTTACCATCAAAGGCGTCTCAGCCGGTATTTTATACGCTTTGCTTTCTTCATTTGTCTTTGTATAGACATAACCGAGTCCAACCATATTATTGCACCCCTTTG
>NZ_JBFFOH010000284.1:0-1472 GCF_041562805.1 Sulfurovum sp.
TATCAGAACCTGTTTCTGAACTTTTTCCTGGAGCATTTTCAAGTATGTATCGATACGTGCCTGCTGACGTCCAGTTGCAGAAATAGTGATCAGTCCTGCATTTCTGTTAATAATCGGTGCTTCAGCCTGATAGGCGTCCTCAGGACGGTTCAATACACGCTGAAGCTCAAGATCCAACTCTTCCCAGAATTTTACTTCATCAGTAGACTCAATTGAAATCCCTGATTTGTTAGACCCTCCGCTTTGCTGATTATTCGAGCCTGTTCCACCTGTAGTACCACCAGACATGCCAGACATTCCAGTTTGTGCTCCCTGTCCGATCTGCGAAGAAGTCGAACTTAACATGACATCAGTAGACCCCTGGCTTTTACGGGATGACAGTATATAATCGATGTTATAAGTAATCGTTTTAAGATATGAAATACGCAATATGTCATTGTCAATCGTGAAGTTAAGATTATTCTCAGTGAGCAAGATCTCTAAAACTTCATCAATTGTAAGGTTCTTGATATGCGTTTTATTGAGCTTTTTGTCCATTAGTTTTTCAGTTTCACTGTCCGCAACTACCAAGCTATATTCACAAGCAGTTGTCAATTGGTCAACATACTCACCGATCGTAGTACCTTTAGCAGAAGATATACTGAAAAGTTCATAAGTACAATCTGCCTGTAAAGAGGCGGCAAGAATTGCTGAAGCAGCAAGTGAGATAAGCTTTTTGTTTAAGTTCTTCATTTTCATTTTCCTTTTTTTACTTATAGTTAATTGACATTGAAGTCGATCTTGTCATTTGCATGGTTTTGAAAGAGTTTTAACTCTTTGCTCTTACTTGTAAGAAGTACCTCGTCAGTGGAAACTTTAGTAATGGTATATTGACGTATTCTATCACCCTCTTTATACCATTTACCATTGATCTTGACACTTTTATTGATTGCCGACTCAAGTTTGAGAGGCGGTAGTTTTACTTTCTTTTTGACAGCGTAGGTGGTCTTTTTACCATCTTTATCAGTCTTAACCAAAATAAACGGACTTTCGGTCTTGAGCACATCTGAGGCTAGGACACCTGTACGAGACGGTTTTATCTCTTCGATCTGTTTATTGATCTCTGTATGGTTTGGTGTTTCTGCATTTGCCAGCATGTACACTGGCAATAAAGAAACGATCGATACAATTAGTAGCGTTTTCATTAATAAGTAATCCCCCATACTGATAAGTTAAGGTCAAGGTTTAACTTTGTGGTCGCAGTTAGATCCATGTCATGTAAATCAACAACCAATTTGCTTTTTTCAATTGCATTAATAAAGTTAACCATGTTCTTGTATGTTGCTTCTGCTTGAATCTCAAGGTTTAGAACATGTCCGAACTTGGTCTTATCGGAGGCTAGCCTATTCGCAAAAAAGTTAAGTTGAACTTTGTATTTTTTCGCATTTTCTGCAATAGAGTCAATAAATGCACCCCATGTCTCTTGATCGTAA
>NZ_JBFFOH010000285.1:0-1460 GCF_041562805.1 Sulfurovum sp.
TATCAGAACCTGTTTCTGAACTTTTTCCTGGAGCATTTTCAAGTATGTATCGATACGTGCCTGCTGACGTCCAGTTGCAGAAATAGTGATCAGTCCTGCATTTCTGTTAATAATCGGTGCTTCAGCCTGATAGGCGTCCTCCGGACGGTTCAATACACGTTGAAGCTCAAGATCCAACTCTTCCCAAAATTTTACTTCATCAGTAGACTCAATTGAAATTCCGGATTTATTTGAGCCACCTCCGCCGCCTTGCTGGCCATTCGTTCCTGATCCACCTGTAGCACCGCTAGACTGCGCGCCTTGCCCGATCTGCGAAGAAGTTGAACTTAGCATGACATCGGTAGACCCCTGGCTTTTACGAGATGAAAGTATATAATCGATGTTATAAGTGATCGTTTTTAGATATGAAATACGTAATATGTCATTGTCAATCGTGAAGTTGAGATTATTCTCAGTGAGCAAGATCTCTAAAACTTCATCAATTGTAAGGTTCTTGATATGTGTTTTATTGAGCTTTTTGTCCATCAATTTTTCGGTTTCACTGTCCGCGACCACCAAGCTATATTCACATGCTGTCGTCAATTGGTCTACATACTCACCTATCGTCGTCCCTTTAGCAGAAGATATACTGAAAAGTTCATAAGTACAATCTGCCTGTAAAGAGGCGGCAAGAATTGCTGAAGCAGCAAGTGAGATAAGCTTTTTGTTTAAGTTCTTCATTTTCATTTTCCTTTTTTTACTTATAGTTAGTTGACATTGAAGTCGATCTTGTCATTTGCATGGTTTTGAAAGAGTTTTAACTCTTTGCTCTTACTTGTAAGAAGTACCTCGTCTGTGGAAACTTTAGTGATGGTGTATTGACGTATTCTATCACCCTCTTTATACCATTTCCCATTTATCTTGACGCTTTTATTGATTGCCGATTCTAGTTTGAGGGGCGGTAATTTTACCTTCCTTTTAACAGCATAGGTGGTTTTTTTACCATCTTTACCGGTCTTAACCAAAATAAATGGACTTTCGGTTTTTAAAACATCCGCAGCTTGAACACCTGTACGAGGCGGTTTTATCTCTTCGATCTGTTTATTGATCTCTGTATGGTTTGGTGTTTCTGCATTTGCCAGCATGTATGCTGGCACTAAAGAAACGATCGATACAATTAGTAGAGTTTTCATTAATAAGTAATCCCCCATACTGATAGTTTAAGGTCAAGATTTAACTTGGTGGTCGCAGTTAGATCCATGTCATGTAAATCAACAACCAATTTGCTTTTTTCAATTGCATTAATGAAGTTAACCATGTTCTTGTATGGTGCTTCTGCCTGAATCTCAAGGTTTAGAACATGTCCGAACTTGGTCTTATCGGAGGCTAGCCTATTCGCAAAAAAGTTAAGTTGAACTTTGTATTTTTTCGCATTTTCTGCAATAGAGTCAATAAATGCACCCCATGTCTCTTGATCGTAA
>NZ_JBFFOH010000286.1:0-1401 GCF_041562805.1 Sulfurovum sp.
CTCAGGACGTTCTGCTGTAAATAAAAGTATCTTTTCATACTCATCAAAAGCGTTAGTTAATAACTCTTTCGTCTTTTTGTCTAATTCTCCAAGAGGAAAAGCAGCAAGCTGTCTGGCAGCTTCCATTCTTACTATCTTAATGGGATCGTTCAACATTTCTAAAGTCTGCTTGATTCTCATCTGTGCTGGGAATGCTTCTAAAGACTGCAATGCTGCCCTCCGTATAAGTGCATCTTTATTCTTTAGCATTTGAAGTGTTGTAGTATAGGTTTGTTTTGAAGGATAATGCCCTAGGTATTCTGAGACTGTAGCTTTAGCGATATTTGGTGCATCACTAAGCAGTACTTCATAAAGTTTTTTAGGTGCATCTTCGCTGTTTGTCCTAAGTGCTTTAAGAGAATGTGCAAAGTTCTGTTTTCCTACAGGTATCTTCCCATACCAGGATTTCATAGCATCTGCAGCCCACGAAGCATCTTTATCTGTATGACAAAGATTACAGGCATTAGGGATCTCTTTCATCTCTACTGAAAGATCTGGTCTAGGCAAACGGAAACTGTGGTCATTACGACTGTCTACACCCATATAGGTACGAGCAGGCATATGACAACTTACACAAGAACTGCCTGTACTTCCTTCTTGATGAAAATGGTGTGCTGTAGAAGTGTATTTTTCTGTTTGATGGCACTGAAAACAGACCTTGTCTCCCTCACTCCTGCGATCAAGTGTATGAGGGTTATGACAGTCTGTACAGGTGACACCCTTTTCATACATCTTACTTTGGAGAAAAGAGTCATAGACATAGACTTCATCTTCTATCTTACCGTCAGCAAAATAGAGACTCTCAGCCAATGTTACAGGTAGATAGTGGTCAGTAAACCTATCACCAGGTGCAAAGTTATCATCTAATTGAGACCGTCTAGAGTGACATTTGGCACATACGTCTATCTCTTTATCGGTTAGTTCTGATCTTTTTGTTGTGGAATTGATATCCCATTTTCCGATTTTATACTTCAAAGAGAAAGTAAAACCTTTGTAAGGCATCTCTGTCTTTTGCTCTTTACTCCACTCTATGTGTTTAGATGCAGGACCATGGCAGGCTTCACAAGAAACGTTGATAACATCCCATGTAGTATCGTAACTCTTAGTCTCTTTATTATAGTTCTTTTTCAAGTTTGTACTATGACAGTCTGCACACATGTAGTTCCAGTTCAAATTTGGTCCAGTCCAGTGCAGTACATCACCAGCTTTAATAACTTCATTTTGATGGATATGGAACCAACGCTGCCCGCCTTCTTCTTTAGACCGACTGTCCCAGGCGATATCCAGTACCTGATATTTTCCATCTGCAAATTTTAACAGATACTGTTGAAGTGGGTAGACACCAAATGTATAGTTGACCTC
>NZ_JBFFOH010000287.1:0-1401 GCF_041562805.1 Sulfurovum sp.
CTCAGGACGTTCTGCTGTAAATAAAAGTATCTTTTCATACTCATCAAAAGCGTTAGTTAATAACTCTTTCGTCTTTTTGTCTAATTCTCCAAGAGGAAAAGCAGCAAGCTGTCTGGCAGCTTCCATTCTTACTATCTTAATAGGATCGTTCAACATTTCTAAAGTCTGCTTGATTCTCATCTGTGCGGGGAATGCTTCTAAAGACTGCAATGCTGACCTCCGTATAAGTGCATCTTTATTCTTTAGCATTTGAAGTGTTGTAGTATAGGTTTGTTTTGAAGGATAATGCCCTAGGTATTCTGCGACTGTAGCTTTAGCGATATTTGGTGCATCACTAAGCAGTACTTCATAAAGTTTTTTAGGTGCATCTTCACTGTTTGTTCTAAGAGCTTTAAGAGAATGAGCGAAGTTCTGTTTTCCTACAGGTATTTTCCCATACCATGATTTCATAGCATCTGCAGCCCACGAAGCATCTTTATCTGTATGACAAAGATTACAGGCATTAGGAATCTCTTTCATCTCAACTGAGATGTCTGGTCTAGGTACACGGAAACTGTGGTCATTGCGACTGTCTACACCCATATAGGTACGAGCAGGCATATGACAACTTATACAAGAACTTCCTGTACTTCCTTCTTGATGAAAATGGTGTGCTGTAGAAGTGTATTTTTCTGTTTGATGACACTGAAAACATACTTTGTCCCCATCACCCCTACGATCAAGTGTATGAGGGTTATGACAGTCTGTGCAGGTGACACCTTTTTCATACATTTTGCTTTGCAGAAATGAGTCATAGACATACACTTCATCTTCTATCTTACCGTCAGCAAAATAGAGACTCTCAGCCAATGTTACAGGTAGATAGTGGTCAGTAAACCTATCACCAGGTGCAAAGTTATCATCTAATTGAGACCGTCTCGAATGACACTTTGCACATACTTCTATCTCTTTGTCGGTTAATTCTGACCTTTTTGTTGTGGAATTGACATCCCACTTTCCAACCTTATATTTTAAAGAGAGAGGAAAGCCCTTGTGAGTCAAAGTTAAATTTTGATCTTTGCTCCATTCTATATGTTTGGATGCAGGCCCATGACATGCTTCACAAGATACATTGATGACATCCCAAGTGGTATGATAAGTTTTGGTCTCCATATCATAGTTCTTTTTCAAATTTGTACTATGACAGTCTGCACACATATAGTTCCAGTTCAAATTTGGTCCAGTCCAGTGCAGTACATCACCAGCTTTGATCACTTCATCTTGATGGATATGGAACCAACGCTGCCCGCCTTCTTCTTTAGACCGACTGTCCCAGGCGATATCCAGTACCTGATATTTTCCATCTGCAAATTTTAACAGATACTGTTGAAGTGGGTAGACACCAAATGTATAGTTGACCTC
>NZ_JBFFOH010000288.1:0-1379 GCF_041562805.1 Sulfurovum sp.
TGATACCTATGAAGAGAACCCTTACCGAAAAAGCTCAAGTTTAGCCAAAGATATCGTTTTAAGCAGAAGATCCGCACAAGCAATGAATAAAGATGATTGTACGATTACAAAAAATGAGTTTGAAACGATTTTAGGTTCTATAAAATCAGATAACTCTCCTATCCACTTAGTCATATTTGTGCATAGCGTAGAAGAGATAGACTCAGGACTCTACATCTTAGTTAGAAATGATGCACATAAAGAAGAACTCAAGAGTTTACTCAAAGAGGTGTTTCTCTGGGAGAGAGTTGATACAGATGCAGGACAACTCTACAAACTTGAAAATGGTGATATGAAAGTTATTTCACAAACAATATCTTGTGATCAAGAAATCGCAAGTAATGGAGCCTTTACCTTAGGCATGCTAGCCCAATTTGCAGAACAAATAGAAGAATTTGGTGCATCAAGATATAAAGAACTCTATTGGGAATGTGGTGCAATAGGACAACAGTTATACCTAGAGACAACCTCTCTAAATTTATCTGCTACTGGCATTGGATGTTTTTTAGATGATATTTTACATGAGGTAATAGGACTAAAAACAAATCACTATCAAACACTTTATCATTTTACTGTTGGTCGTGGGTTGGTTGATAAGAGGCTGAGTACCCTGAGACCTTATGGAAGCCTTATGCCAGAGGTTGGCTAGAAACTGTACTATTTAAATGTCAAGAAATATATATCTTGACATTGTATGAAAGATAAATGCTGAACTTTAGTGGTCAGGTGAACGTCATGTACCTAAACATTAAAAGAAGAAAATCACCATCTTGACCACAAACTAATCAGATATAATCTCAAAAAGACCTCAAGGAAACATCTCATGTCTGAACAAACTGATACACCCCAAGAAACTGTTGATAAAGAAACTATATACCATGACCAAAGATCTGTGGCTTTACGTACACCTCAGAGTGTTTATTTTGTTAAAGAACATGACAAGACATCTATGCTTGGGTTACTGCTAAATGACTATAAACAAATGCAAGTAGTCATCGTCGTTAAAAGTAAGAAAAAAGCTGATGCGTTGAGTGCATTTTTAGTCTCAAGAGAGTTTAATGCACTTGCTGTTCATGGTAACCATAGACAGTCACAGCAACAAGAAGCTGCAGCTCAATTTAATGCCGGTACGCTAAATGTCATCATCACAACAGATATGATTTTAAAAACACTGGAGTTAGAAAATATCAAACTTTTTATTTCTTATGATTTACCAGAAATTCCACAGGATTATCATAATCATTTAGCCTTGATGAAAGAGCTGGGTGTGGCTATTTCGCTTGTAAGTCCTAAAGATGAGCCGTTACTTAGTGAAATAGAAGACAATATGAAAAAAGAAA
>NZ_JBFFOH010000289.1:0-1347 GCF_041562805.1 Sulfurovum sp.
AAAGAGAGTCGTGAGATGGAAAATGAAGCATCCATGGAGTAGCCGTAAGAGCCATACGCGTACTGGAGTGTGGGGTTTGTGCCATCTAAGACTAAGCCTTTTTTATAGACCAAAGAAAGGGGGATTTTCTTTCCGTCCTTGGCTGTGACCCATGCGCGTTTACTCTCATAGTCTTCTTTGTTAAAGTCACCTAAAATTTCTGTCTGCTTTAAAACAGTCTTTTCTTTAGTCTGCATGTTAAACTGTATGGTCGAGTTTGGTGTGGTTAAAGAGTTGTACCCGTAACATAGCTCAGTGGTGTCAAAATCAAGGTTCATCGAGATATAGGCATCATACACTTCCTCACCAAAATCCAGATAATATGACTCCTCTGTTGCATTGTTCATGATTCTGATTTCTGTTAAGCCATTTCGCTTTTCTTCTAACACTAAAAAGTCATTGAAGAGTTCAAAGCCTTCCAGTAAGACATCTTCTCTATGGGCTACACGCTCTTTCCAGTTCTCTTTACTTGTATGCTCTAAGTCACAGTCCATTAGTCGAAAGTTTTTCGCTTGGAAGTTGGTTGCTATGACAAACTTGTCTTCATGATGTTCTACAGAGTACTCCAAGTCGCGTTCACGTTTGGAAAATACTTTAAATGCTCCCAGGGGTTCATCTGCTGACAAGGTTTGTATTTCTGTAGAGAGTGTTGAGTAGGACTCTATGAAGATGTACTTTTTAGACTTGGACTTTGAAACATTCACACCAAAAGTATCGTCCGCTTCATGGTAGACTTCTATTTCTTTTTTGGAACCCATCTCATACCTAAAAACTTTATAGTCTCTTAGTGTATCTGCTTCCATTTGTGTAAAGAAAAGTGTCTTGTTGTCATTTGCCCAAGTGGCTTGGCCTGTTGTATTTTCTATGCACTCTTCAAGTACAACGCCCGTCTCCAAGTTTTTAAAATACAGAGTGTATATACGACGAGAGACATTGTCCACGCCATAACAGAGCATGGTGTTGTCAGGACTAATGCTCAAACCACCCACAGCATAATACGCATAGCCAACAGCCAAAACATTAACATCCAAGATGATGACTTCATCCGCAGCCAAACTCTCTTCTTTACGACAATAAATAGGATAATCCTTACCCTCCTCATAACGCGCATAATACCAATACCCATTACTCTCATAAGGTACCGAAGTATCATCCTTTACTATCTTGGCTACTATCTCGTCATAGAGTTCTTCTTGTAATGCTTCTGTAGATTCTAGTTTCTTTTTAGTGTAGGCATTCTCCGCATGAAGGTAGTCAATAACATGGGTATCTTCTCTATCGTTAAGCCAATAATAGTTATCTACTCTC
>NZ_JBFFOH010000290.1:0-1334 GCF_041562805.1 Sulfurovum sp.
ACGATAGATATTGGCTATCTGATATATTGCTTTTACGTCACCCTTGTCAACAGACTTCTTGTACCAAAAAATATCATCATCCATTTCTCCGCCACTTAGATGGTAAGCATAAAAATTAATATCTTCAATCTCATCGGTTTTGATGGCTTCTTGTTTTAAACACTCAAAGTATTTATCACTATAACGCCCAAGTTCTTTTAAAGAACAACTCCCCACCTTCGCCTCAACAAGCTCTACCAAAAGTAAAACTGCCAGCGCATATCTAAAAATCATCTTCATTGTTTCCCTTTATTTCTGACACAATGGGCATTGGAGTTAGAACTGACCTCCTGCCGGGTCACAAAGTTCGTAATGAACATCATTTTATCTTTGTCGTAGGCGACTCTTCCGAGGGCACGTCCGTTGTCACTGTTCATTACAGTTCTCCTTCTCGCATAAGGTATCGAATTGCTCCATCTTCACCCATGTCGGCGGCTTTGTGGTACCAGTAAATGCCTTTTTTTCTATTATTTAAATGTTCTCTGTAAATATATCCGATATTCAATGCACCGCCTGAATAACCTAATTCATAGGCTTTTTTGTATGATTTTATAGCTTGATCATAATCCTTTAGAGTTTCATCATAAAAAAAGCCTAATGCAAAAACAGAAATAGGATTATCTGTTTTTTCTTCGTTTTCATAACAAGACAAAGCTCTATTATTATCTTTTAATTTTGTTTTATACATATAACAGACCATTCTATTGTGATCTGACTGCTTAAAATACTCTTCAGCCTTTTTATAGTTCTTCAGATCACCGTAATAGATGCCAAGGTTAAACATCGCCTGCTTGTTTCCCAGGGCTGCCGACTGTTTGTAGTAATTGATCTCTTTCTCCTTGTCATCCAGCCAGGACTTTCTGTAGAGGTTTCCGATGGCGAACAGCATCTCTGCTTTCTCATCCGGGAATTTTTTAATGACCTCTTTATAAACCTCTTTTGCTTTGTCAAACTGTTCAAGACGCATATAAAAGTTGGCCAGAAACTGCATGTTCCAATACACATCTCTCCCCGCTTCTATCTCTTTTTTGTACATTGCTATGGTGTCGTTTCCGTAGGTCGTTTGCATTAGCTTGCTGAGCTGTTCCATAGCGTCAGGATAGTGTGCTTTGGCTGCTTTCTTATACCACTGTATGGCTTGTTGGGAAATTTCAATATAATGTTCATAAAGATTTGCAATTTCATACATAGCTTTTTGGTCACCCTTGTCAACAGATTTCTTATACCACTTTAAAGTATTGTCATAATCTAAATTTCCTAAATATCTTGAAGCTAAAAAATTCATATCTTTTACA
>NZ_JBFFOH010000291.1:0-1275 GCF_041562805.1 Sulfurovum sp.
ATTGGATCTGGACAAAGCAGAAGATGATTTTCTTTATTATATTGCAGGGTTGACTGCAAAGAAAAGCTATCCAAGTGGAGAGTATTATCTGCGTATTAACCCTTCTGCAGGAGCACTGTACCCTAACGAACTTTATTTTCAAGCGAGAGGTGTAGAAGGTGTAGACGACGGAGTGTATCACTATGAAGTGATCTCTTCCTCTTTGACACTACTGCAAGCCATTACAGAGGATGAAGGGTTAGAACCTTATCTGGGTTACAAAACAGCTATGAAAGGATATCTCTTTCTGGTCTCCGCTGTATATTATCGTTCTTCATGGAAATACAAGAACCGGGCGTTCAGGTATTGTCTTTTAGACGGGGGGCATCTTTTGGGTAGCATAGAAGCTTCGGCGTTACTCAAACCCCATGCTGCACAAATGCTTTACAATATAGACAGAGAAAAGTTGAACCGTATGTTCGGTTTTGAAGGAAGAGAATGGATGTTGTCTGGGTGCTCTATGGCAGTACCGATACAAGATCAGGAAATCTCTGCTATAGAGTTTTCCCTTCCTTATGTAGATGGGAGTAGAACTTTTGAACCCAATCCTCTTATAGAACAGGCGTACAATGAAACAATGAAGATGGAAGAGTGCAAACGAGAGGTAAAGGCGCCAAAGTTCACCTATCAAGCTGAGAAACTTAAAGAAACACTTTTTACCCGAAGGTCACAAAGAGGTTTCGAGGAAGGTGCCATCACCAAAGGGCAGTTCAATTACATTATGGAAGCCATACATCAGCCCATACTGAGTGATTGTGATGAAGATGTTTCTGTGTATGTTGTCATAAACAGAGTGATCAATATGCCGTTGGGACTCTATAAAGAGGGTAAATATATGAAGTATGGTGACTTTGGCAAAAAAGCAGGGTATTTGAGTTTAGAACAGTATAGTCTTTCTATGCAAGGGGCAGTAGCATTTTTCCTGACTTCCAAAGCAAAAAATTATCAGGCACTGTACCAAAAAGCCGGGATCATAGGACACAGACTTTATGTGGCTTCTCTTTATTTAGGTATAGGGTGTTCTGGAATCGGTGCCTATTATGATGATGAGGTCAATGAATTTGTAGAGAACGATGAGATGGTACTGTATGCTTTGGCCATAGGGAAATAAATTTTAGTGTGATTTGATCAGTTCTTAAATCGATACCCCAATGCTTCCAAATGGTTACGTAAGGGCTCAGGGGTATCTCCTTGAAATTCTAAACTCTCATCTTTGATAGTACCACCAATCCCAAG
>NZ_JBFFOH010000292.1:0-1044 GCF_041562805.1 Sulfurovum sp.
AATTTATTAAGTGCTACAATGATATTAGTGTAGTATGCTACCCTAAAGATTATATTTATTTACTGTTTTTATCACAGCTATTTTTGCCGTGATACTCGATGCAATACCCCCTTTTTACCTCTTTCATACTTTATTGGAATTTATTACACTCTGGCTTCTACTAGAATTCAGGTTTTTATCTTCATTCATACTTCATACTTATTGTTTATAATAGGGCTGTAATTAAAAATGAATAAAAAGGATTACTATCATGAGTATAAAGCCTAATACTAATAATGTACTGACTGAAGAACAAAAAGATATGCTTTTTTTCATTTATCAAGAAGAAAAAGTAGCTAGAGATGTGTATATCACATTGGGTAAGATCTATCACAATGAAAATATTGTTGCATTGATCCGAAATGCAGAGCAAAGACACATAGATTCTGCACGAGAACTGTGTGATACGTATGGTGTTAAAACATCACATGTGGATGAAGATGCTATAGGTAAGTTTGATTCACTGGTACTTCAAACGCTTTATGATGCATGTATAGAACAAGGTGGAAAATCACTCCTTGATGCATTGGAAGTGGGTGAGTTTATTGGTAATACAGAAATAGATGATCTAGAACATGCCTCTGTAGGTATGCCAAGTGATGTGGTTGATGTATATGAAACCCTTAAAATAGGCAATTTAAACCATTTAAATGCTTTCCAGGCAGCGATGTATAGAGCAGCATAAAGGTCTGGAGCGTTGCTTTTGTAACGTTGTGAAAAATAAGGAGTTACTTTAATTTTTGAAGAGCATCCATAAATCTTTTAGCTTTGTCACCGCGTAAGTTCTCTGCAAGGCCTATGAGTCCATCAGTAAGGTACTTTGCCTTAATTCCTTGTGAACGTAGATACACCATAGCAAGGATTGCCCTGTCTTTATGAGGGCAGGCCATCACGACAGTTTTTGTTTTGTCGATCTCTTTAAGTCTATGGGGAAGTTCGTTGAGTGGTATATTGATAGACGGTCCCACCTTCCATGCAGCATACTCTTCTGGAAATCGTATATCG
>NZ_JBFFOH010000293.1:0-1040 GCF_041562805.1 Sulfurovum sp.
TATCCTTGGAAACACTGGAAAAACATAGATGCGAAACCAGATTATGCCAACATAAAAATTGAAGCTGTAGACATTTGGCATTTTATTATGTCTCAAGGACTTGAAGATTATAAAAGAGGAGATCTTGGCAGTATTGACACACTGGCCAGAAATATCAATGATCTCCCAAACTTCTCAACATTTTCTAACGAAATAAAAGAAAATTTCAAAGATCATTATGCACAGATCGCTGTCGTAGAAGTACTGATGAAAACACTTTTCTGTGAAGGGTCGACAGAAAAAATTATGGAAGCATTTATAGATGTAGCGTTACAATCAGGACTTAATCTTGATGCACTTTATCAACTCTATGTAGGTAAAAATATCTTAAATAAGTTCAGACAGGACCATGGGTATAAAGAGGGTTCATACATCAAAATATGGAATGGTGAAGAAGATAACGTTATGATGCAACGTGTACTTGAAGAAAATGAAGATATAACTCCGGATGGACTCTACAAAGCACTCGAAGAAGCTTATCCAAAGGGATGATAAGCAACTAAATTGCAATGCAAGCGAGGCACTAAATGCCCAGTCGTAAGTAGGTTTTTGAGCTTTGCTCGAAAAGCGTATTGAATGATACTCTTACCCAAAAGGGTAAACTTTACTCTGTCATCCTGGTCAAATCTTTTTCCACAATTTGATTTCCGCGTACACTTACTTTTGTTGCTATACGTATATTTTTTATACTGTCATACCCACACTCTTCTCCACATTTAACAGTACCTATAAGATAATAACTTCCCGATGGCACTCCATAAAATGCAAATTTTCCATTCTTATCTGAAGCTGTGAATTTTAAGTAATTGAAGAGTCTTGAATCTGCTTTTTGCATCTTAGATCCACCCAAGTAACTCTCTTCATACCACTGTTCTGAGTAACTTGTTATCGGATTTAAGTAGAGTCGTGTACTGGCACCTAAAACACGTTTATCATATTAATCCTTCACATAGATCGTAACCTTTACAGTACCTTTACCAGTTATTTCCAAAAAATAATAA
>NZ_JBFFOH010000294.1:0-1033 GCF_041562805.1 Sulfurovum sp.
ATGTTAGTAGCAAGTTCAGTACCTGCAATTTTCATTGCCAAGGCTGTTGCATCAAATTGAACAACTGTTGTATTAAGGTCTTCAAGAACTTTAATATCGTCTTCAGTAAGAACATCATGATCAGTATTAATAATGATCAAAGAGTTTGGCTTTAGACCTGTATAAAAAGGCATTGTATATGATTTACCGTGTGTTACAACTTGTGAGTGGTAAATCATAATAATGTCAGGGTAAACAACTTCACCCACTTCATAAATCGGCTCAGATGAAGCTCTAACATAAGCTTCAACCGGTGCCATACGCTTTTCAGAACCAAAGAATGGTACCAAAGATGCATATTTACCTGCATTATCCATAGTAGAACCAAGGATGTGGGCAGTAGTTACAACACCCTGTCCACCGAGTCCTGAGATTCTAATGTTATATCGTTCTCTTTTCTTTTGCTCAGCCATATTAAACCACCTCTGCTTTTTTTGCTCTTTTAGCCGCTTTTTCTTCGCCTTCTACACGCTCGATTACTTCTTTAGCAGCATCAGTCATATACTCGTAAAATTGAAAACGAGTTTTCTCTTTATCTTTCGCATCCTGGAATACATCTTCAGTAGGAATAGAGTACTCAATGTTACATGAAGTATACGCATGAATAAATGTTGGACCTACTTCTCTAGCAACAAAGATCGCTCTTCTAATGACCTTTGCAGCTTTTTTGATATTAGTAGGAGACATTCTAACGATATACACACAACCAGCAGCTTTTGCCAACTCAGTTGCAGGCATTTTCTCACCTTTTTTACCTAGTGGAGACATTTTTAAGATAGCACCCTTAGGTGACATTCCAGACTCTTGACCACCAGTATTTCCATAAACTTCGTTATCAAGCATGATCGTTGTGAATTTTTCACCACGGATCCATGAGTGCATAGTCATAGAGAAACCAATATCCATAGTACCACCGTCACCGGCAATAGTAATAACATCTTTTTGCTTATCAGGAAAACGCAATCTAAATGCACGTGTTAGGCCAGAAGCCATA